>JAIOSM010000469.1 GCA_021107575.1 Desulfobacteraceae bacterium
GCAGTATGTTCATTGATTACTCGTATGTTTGTTATACTACTCATTTTTCTTGATAGCACTAAAGCGGCTATGTGCTATGATTTGCTGTTATAGCCCGTTAATTCTTGTTTTTATATCTCTTATCATATTTTAAAAACCAATCATATAATTCTTGTTTTGGATACTCAAACCAATGAATCCCATGTCCTCCAACAGGCACAATTGTGAATTTTAAAGTCTTATTTTTCCCTTCTAATTTATTAATCATCCATTCAGTATCCTCAAATTCTACTACTCTATCTAATTTCCCATGATAAGCCCAGATAGGAATATCAATTAATTTGTCAGTATTATTCATAATGTAATCAATATGCCGTGTAAATCCACTCATCGGAGCAATAGCAGCAAATTTTTCTGGATATTTTATCGCCAGGAACCATGTTCCGGAGGCTCCTAGACTTAATCCAGTCAAGTAAATCCTATTAGTATCCACTCTATATTTAGTTGTTATTTCTTCATAGAAATTTTTAAACCAATTGTCGGTAGACCATCGTTGGTTAATAGGACATTGTGGTGCAACAATGACAAAAGGAAATTCTCGTCCTCTCCAAATTTGATCAGGTATACCATATGTATAAAGTTTAATTGTATCTGTCCCCCTACTTGAACCTCCGTGTAGATAAATTATCAATGGCCATTTTTTCAATGGGTCGTCATTATATTCTTTAGGGGTATATGATATGTAATGGTAATTGGTATCTTTTGGATTTTGATTCAAACCTTTCTCAAAAACCAATTCATTTTGTAATGAACCATCTTCATTCCACCATGTGAATTTTCCGTGTTTTTGTCCATTTAAATAGTGTCCCATTGATTCTCTTTGTCCATTTGAATGCCAATATTCGAAAAGGCCATGTCGTAATCCCTTCGAATAATATGTTTTGCCCTCAATTTGTCCGTTTTTGAACCATCTTTTGAATTCTCCTTCTTTGGTATTTGTCTTATAATTGCACCAAAGGCTACTTTCTTTGATGGTCTTATCAAAAGAACTATAGGTTCCTTCCATTTGAATAGAGTCATTTGGATAGTAATCCCGAACATGATATAAACTATCGTTCTTATCAAATTGAATAATTCGCTTGTAGATTATCGTGTCCTTATAAGAAATTGGATAGTGTAAATAAAATACATCAACTTCTTGAGCTCTTATTGTTCCATGACA
Organism: Desulfobacteraceae bacterium; assembly: GCA_021107575.1. Classification (GTDB taxonomy): domain Bacteria; phylum Desulfobacterota; class Desulfobacteria; order Desulfobacterales; family Desulfobacteraceae; genus JAIOSM01. The sequence continues at coordinate 1,202 of JAIOSM010000469.1, forward strand.
AATAAACAGTGATAATATAAATATAATGCTCTTCATTTTAATGGGCTATAACGTTTCGCAAATATGGCTCGCTGCCGCCCACTTGCCGGCAGGTTCTTAGTGTTACGTATGTTTCGTTTTTCATCCATCTTTCCAGATGCCCGCTAACCGGCTGTATGCCATTATTTGCTGTTAGGCTGCGTTATTCTTTCATCAATAATAATCTTATCAATCCTTTCTTTTAGAAATGCTATCAACGAATCAGTCAAACGTTTTTTGTCAATATCTCTAATATCAAATGTTTTCTTGAATTTATCCGTTTCAATGGTAAGATTCAAAGTTTGTTCTACTGAATGTAAAATAATATAAATCCCAAAGGATAAAAGGAAAAGTACAGCAAGTAGTCCCGCACCTCTTGAACTTCTCCAAAAAGTCAGTAGATTAGAAAAAAAATCCCCAGGAGCTGAATTATCCTTTACGAATATAACAATCAAGAAGGACGAAAACACCAACATTAAACCGACAGTCAATTGTACTATCCAGTTTTTAGGTAATCCTTTTTCTATCTTTGCACTCTTTATGTCTTGATATTCAATTTTGTCATAGACGAAATGATTTCTTAACAAATCAATATTGTGCTCATTTATTCCTATCGTTTCATCCTCGTACAAATATTGATCATTCATAGTTTTTAATATTTTGTTCAATATTATACCAAATCTTTAGAATCGGGCTATCAGGTTCCTCGGAATCAAGATAAAGTTTTCTTCCAATATCGGTTAAAGAATGTTTAATGATGTTTTAGTAATCAATACATTTTCAAACAACTAGTCAGTCGAAAACTGAATTTCCTTATCTGTAAGTATAGCATGATTAATTCCATCAGTGATTTGCTTAATCAAGTTGTAATCAATTATAGTACTTTCAGATGAAAACGCTACAGATTCTAATTTCCATGATATGGTTTCGTCTTCGCTCATTTAATGCAGCCTAACTGGTTTTTATGTTCACCTTTTATGTACATATCTGCCGCATATGGTTTGATATACACACCTTTTGTTGTTTTTATTACAAATTAAATCCGTCCATTGGATTTTTTTACATTTTTGATTTGTTAATTTAATTGGCGTAAAGATAGACGAAAATGAATTGGGTTGGATGATTGTATAGTTGTAATGTGAAATTTAGAGAGGTTATAAATAGTGGAATATGAGGCGTTTAGTGTTTTGTGTATAGCATACCGTTAAATTACATAAATCTAACATTAACTATTTTTCAGTACTTTATGTTTTCAAATGTGTATATATTTTTTCTTCAATAAAAAACACCAAAAAAAATCATAGTTGTTTTCAGCCACCTTTTCGGCCTGGGCACGCCGTACATTTGCAATGTAAACTTTTAGTAAATGAAATTCTTTTTTTTTAACCCAACTTAATTAACCAATTTAAAACACAGGAGGTTACCATGAAAGCAACCAAATTAGTAATGATTACAGCGCTTGTATCGTTTGCGCTGATGAGTTTTGCAACCACAGAACTCGCACTGAGTAAAAACACGATTTCGTTAAAAGCGGCCATTTGCAATGCCGAACTTGTAAAGGCTATGCACAGCCAGATTAATTCTACAGTTTTTATGAAATGTGACTGTTCAGGAACATATACTGCACAGGTTACTTTGAAAAAAACTGTTTATCTGATCAGCGGTTCCTATGCGGAATGGAGGGCATTTTTCTATGTGAATTTAGATGTTAATGTAAATCCATATAGCAATGCAGGTAAAAAGACCAATCCGTTTAGCCAGGCAAATCCTTTTGGTAAAAAAGGCAAAAAGATAATACGTATAGAGCCAATAGGACCTATGGCTGACAAGTATTAGCTAAACCAAAACAAAAGTAAAAGATCCCATCATGGCCGATGGGGTCTTTTTTTTCGGACAGTGTTCACATCTTCAATAGAATCTGCTAAAAAAAAGCCTAATGGTTTTCAGCCACCTTTTCAGCATCGGTTCAGTGTACTTTTGTTTTGTAAGTTTTTAAAACATATAGTTCATTTAAATCCAATTTATTTCAATTCATTTAACCATTTTAAAACACAGGAGATTACCATGAAAACAACAAAATTAGTAATGATTACAGCGCTTGTATCGTTTGCGCTGATGAGTTTTGCAACTACAGAACTCGCAATGAGTAAAAACGTGATTTCACTTAAAGCGGCCATGCAAAATACCGAGTTGGTCAGGGCCATGTACTGTCAGATTAATGCGGAAGACTTTCTGCGTAGCGAAAGATCAGGACTTTTTACAGCGCAGGTTGTATTGAAAAAGACTGTTTACCTGATTAATGGTACCTATGCTGAATGGAAGTATTTTTTCCATATAGAAACTGACGGAAAACCAAATGACGAGGCATCCAAGCAACTTCTCCCATATTTCAAAGAAAATCCCTTTAGCCTTTCAAATAAAAAGGTAAAGGGAAAGAAAACCATTAAGTCTTTGGTTGACAAACCTTAGAAAAAACCTGAGTGAAACCGGAAGATCCTATCAATATTGGTGGGATCTTTTTTTTTGATGACCTTTTTGTCCTAATATATGAGTTGATTCTAAAAAACTGTCTGATAGCTATTTTCCCAAATTTTAGCAGCAGCGACTTGTTTGACTTCCGATATATTGCCCAATGTGCTTATTGTGGCGTAGCGCTTTGTTAGTCATTATTTATTTCAACTTGTGCGAAATCAAAGTGGGGTTCTGGAATTGCAATTTCCTCTTCCTTTAGACCTTCGATATGGAACTCAATCGCCTCTTTTATTAGGTTAAGCACTTCATCCTCTGTTTTTCCTGCTGCAATACACCCGGGAAGATCCGGGACGAAAGCTCCATAACTTGATTCACCTTTTTCGATTATTACTGTATATTTCATTTTAATCCACAAAATCATTTTTAACAGCCCAACGGACTAAGCCGGCAGTATTTTTAACTCCGGCCTTATACATCAGGTTAGCCCGGTGGCTTTCAACTGTATGGAAACTGATGAAAAGCTTGTCGGCAATTTCCTGGCTCGAATGTTCCATGCAGATCAGGTCTAATACTTCCTTTTCCCTTCCGGTAAGTTTCGGGAAGAGTGATTTGTTGTCTTCAATTTTCAACTCCTGGTTTACAAGGC
>JAIOSM010000064.1 GCA_021107575.1 Desulfobacteraceae bacterium
AATAAACTATAATGTTAATTCCTCTCTGGCAGACAACTTAAAATCGCTTATCGGCAAAAAAGTTTATGTATCCCTTGATTCAGGGAAAACCTTTGCAGGATTCGTTAAGGAAGTTGGGAACCACTTAATGCATCTGGAAAAATTAGCTGGTAAAGATTATTTTGATGCCTTGATCCGAATTGAAAATATTAGCGTCATCGATACTAGATTCAGGGACGTCCAACGCTGATTTGCATATTTTCTGTTATAGTGTTTCTGTCTTGGCCTCTCTCTGCTCGGAGTCGCTCAAATACGATAACTAAGGGTTGAACTATGCCTGGCTCAAGCTCGCCGCTTTTGCCAGCCTGTTACCCTGTTGTTGAGTTCGATTTTTAAAAAAGTGACTTTTGCCTGAATTTTTTGTTGAGAACCTGACCTTTTAAATTTTCTATTAAGGAGTCTTTGTTTTCACCTTGAAAAATTGTTGACCAATCTTTACGGAATTCCTTTTGAGCAACAGAAGAATATTCAATGATAGATATGTTTTGATCAATAGTTTTAATTTTTAAAGGTTCATCAATCAAAAGTTCCTTTTCCTGGGCAGTCATTATTGGAAATCCATACGGGATATTAATATATTTCAATTTCCCTCTAGATTTCATCCTTTCAAGGACAAACTCTAAATGATTCACAAGTCTTTGTCGTATAATTAATTGAGAGGTTTCGATTATAGCTTTTTGGGCCCTGTTATTAGCATCTTGAAGTGTGTTTTCTATTTCATAGCCAATACTATTCCTTCCAGCTGCCATAGCGGCTAATGTTGTTGTCCCCATTCCTAAATAAGGATCCAGAACTAAATCGCCTTTTGCAGAATACATGTTTATTAATCGGTAGACCAGTTCAAATGGATATGCAGCACTTCTTTTGCGGGTATCTTTATCATTGAGAGCTTGCGGAGTCCCTTTTATGTCAAACCAGATATCTGAAAACCAAAGATTTCGTTCTTCCCAAAATAGAGCGCTTGCTCGCCTATTCTTCTTGTCGATCTCTTTTTTGAATCCTCTTTTTGAGCCTTTTCTTAAGATCAAGATATATTCATGTTCCAAAGTAACATATGCACCAGCCGGCAACATACCAGAGCCCATGAATTTGTTGGGGGCATTTGTTTGCTTCCTCCACAAAATGCATGGAAGCGATGAAAATCCCAGTTTCTGTGTAAAATTAAGAATTCTTGCATGATTAGTGTATAATGCAAAATTACCATTAATAGTTCGAGTAGCATCGCCAATATTGATACAGGCAAAACCACCTGGTTTTAAAACTCTGTAGACTTCCGTCCAAGTGGCATCAAGAATTTTATGCATTGACTCAAAAGCACCAAACCCATCACCTTTTGATAATTTTTTTTTAACAGTAGAACTTTGCTGAGAAAACATATCATCCCACATCTCAATCATGGGGTATGGAGGAGATGTAACCATTAAATCAACGCTTTCATCAGAAAGCTCTTTCATATATCTTGAATCAGAGAATATCGATTTGTGTTCTGTTTTCATTACTTCATTGTCTAAAATTATCATTAATAATACTATATATCATACTTTTTATAATATTCATCAAGCCAAAATCTTATGTTATCGAAATAAACTTTTACAATGACTTACAACAAAAACATGCTGCGGATAAGCCGCAGATGTTCAGATTATTTCTCTTTAGTCGAGGAGGATAAATGAGAGTAGGATATTACCAATACCATCCCGAATTTGGTGCTCCCAAGCGAAATTTGGAAAAAGTTGAAGATTCACTTGCTGGCGTTGATGCAGATATTATTGTTCTGCCCGAACTTGCATTTACAGGATACTTCTTCGAGGACCGTGATGAGTTGAAAGAATTAGCCGAAGATGTATCTGAATCTCCAACTGTTCATGGTCTATCGAGACTTTGTAAAAACAACACCTTTTATCTGGTAACCGGCTTCGCAGAACTATGCAAAGAACGGCTGTATAATACCGCACTTGTAATTGGCCCATCGGGGCTGTTGCATCGTTATCGTAAACTGCATCTCTTTAATACCGAGAAAGAATATTTTGACCCTGGCGATACGCCACTCAACATATTAGAGATTCGAGGAGCAAAGGTAGGAGTTATGATTTGCTTTGACTGGGTATTCCCAGAGGTAGCTCGGACGCTTGCACTACGAGGAGGCTGTTGTTCTCTGTGATATTGACTTATCTGATGCTCGGAACAAATTAATTACCGAAAACAACAATTTGTTCGCGGATAGGAGACCAGAGTTTTATTCTATGGGAAACAAAATCTAAATGGTTCAGTGGGCTTTGCCGGATAATCTGTTGGGAGAGTCCGCTCTTCCCAGAAAATAGCACTTGCCCGCCGGTTTTTTTGATTTTTTTGGACAGAAAGGCTGCTCAGAAAACATATCACCCCACATCTTATCGGAAACTTTCTGTTGTATTGCGTTTGTAAAATTGCTAAAAGTATCTAATCGGAAACTTTAAAAAAATCCTACGGGAAAGCCACAGATGTTACAAATGCTAATTCATAATGGAGACCAAAATGAAAACTAAATTTTTTTTTCTAATTCTTGTTTTTTTCATGATTAATTGCAGTTCTATCGGATATTCGGCTGAAAACCGTTTAACAATCCTGCACACTAACGATCTTCATTCACATTTTCTGGGTTTTTCTCCAAATGGTGACTATAGCCCGCTAGTTACAGGAAATGATAAAACAATCGGTGGCTGGGCAAGGATTGCAACGGTTATTAAGTCTGAAAAAAGAAAAACAAACAACCCTTTCCTGGTTTTGGATGCAGGCGATTTTTTAATGGGATCACTTTTTCATATGGTCAGTCGCGAGGAAGCCCTTGAGTTGGAGTTAATGGGGAAAATGGGATATGACCTGACCACACTTGGTAATCATGAATTTGACCTGAAACCTGAGGGATTGGCCAGAATTATTGAATCTGCAGTTGCAAAAGGGAAAATGCCTCAAATTGTTGCCTCCAATACTATCTTTGACCAGACTAATGAAAAGGATGACCGCCTGAAAAAGCTGTTTAAACAGGGAAAGGTAAAGTCATATGTTGTCATGAAAAAGGGTGAACTTAAGATAGGGTTTTTTGGTCTGATGGGAAAAGATGCTGCAGATGTAGCCCCATTTGCATCTCCTGTAAAATTTGGTGACCCAATCGAGTACTCACAAAAAATGGTTCGGGTTTTAAGGGAAAAAGAACAGGTAGATTTAGTCATTTGTCTTTCACACAGCGGTTTAATGAGTGACGAGTCAAAATCTGAGGATGTCCAGCTTGCAAAAAACGTATCCGGTATTGATATTATTATCAGTGGACATACTCATACTGCTCTTCCGAAACCAATTATCCAAAATAATACGATTATTGTTCAGGCCTCGGCATATGGCAAACAGGTTGGTGTGCTTGATGTAATAGTAAATCCAGATGGTGTCAAAGTTGAAAATTATAAAATTGTATCAATAGATGATACGATTAAAGGGGATGTTGAAATTACCGGAATGATCGACTCAGCCATGCAGTTAATCAATCAGAAGGTGCTGCAGCAATATAATTTAAAATTTGATCAAGTGCTTGTTGAAACCGATTTTGATCTGAATCTTAAAATAGATGAATCAAACCTTGGGAACCTGCTTACAGACTCAATGAGATGGGCAGTTGATAAAGCAGAATATAACCCCGACGATCCCATGACCAGAGTAAATGTTACCATACAGTCCAATGGAGTTATTCGCGATGATATTATGAAAGGAAGCACAGGATTAGTAACTGTCAGTGATTTATTCAGAGTCGTTCCTCTGGGTATTGGATGGGATGGCAGTTTGAGTTATCCACTGGTTGCCTTTTATGTTACTGCTTCTGAATTAAAAAAAGCTTTTGAAATATTGACCACTGTTTATCCAATGAAAAACAGTGATTATTTTCTTCAGTTGTCGGGTGTTAAAATTAATTATAATCCCAATCGGATGTTTTTTGACCGGGTGACTGATATTTCTATGGAAGATGAAAACG
>JAIOSM010000343.1 GCA_021107575.1 Desulfobacteraceae bacterium
AGGGCATCGACCATGTGGGCGTTACACATGTACTCGACACTGTCAGCAATGATTTCCCTTGACGGCAGGGAATAGAGCATGCCGTTATGTCCCATGGCAATACCATCATCAATGGCAATTGTATTAAATTCAGCAGCAAAATATCCTTGTGCCTCAATTTGTTTTTTAATGTGCTGCCCGATTTCATGAAGATGAACATGACCGGGAACCAACTGGGTAAAAGAGTTTGCAATTGCAAAAATCGGTCTGCCAAAGTGTTCTTCTTTCATTCCGTTAGCCCGCCACAGGCTCCTGGCACCGGCCATCAGCCGACCCTGTGTTGTTTGATTGCTGCGTAGAGGTAGCATACTAGTGAACTCCTTTGATTTTAATAAGTGATAATGGATTCAAGTTGTTATTTAACATGTGCTCCAACAACGATAACCAGGCATTCGCTTTCTTTATCCCCAATATTCTGCCCTCTGTGAGGAACCGTGGGATCGAAATGGATGGCATCACCTTTTCTGAGATGTATTTTTTTCTTACCATAGATAAACTGGACATCTCCTTTTAAAACCATGAAGAATTCTTCTCCGGGATGATCATAAAAAAAATCAGGTTCTTTCTTAATAACCGGATATTTGACAATAAAAGGATTGATTATATGATTGGATTTCAGCTGGCTCAGGGAATAGTAGATAAATCCCATTTTCCTGCCAGCACGCACAACCTGGCATCGATCATTTTTATAGGTGACGGCAAACTTGTTCTGATCACCATCGGCATCTTCAAAAAAGGTACCAATAGGCACATCCAGTCCCTGGGCTATTTTGGAAAGAGTTGCAATGGGTGGTGACACCCTGTTATTCTCAATACGGGATAGCAGTCCTTTTGAAAGTTTGGTCTCCTCTCCCAGTTGGGCCAGGGTCATCCCTTTGCTTTTTCTGATGAGTTTGATTTTATTGGCAATTTGTTTTTCAATCATTATTTTTGTTGAACCTTTACTTGCATTATCTGTTTGACGGGCGAAGCTGCCTGACGGTTTTTCCTGCCTGCCACATTTCAGATTCCCGGATTGCCTTGAGTTCTTCATCCAGTTTTTCCTGATAGTCAGGTGCGGAATTGGCTTCCAGAGTAATCCGGGTCTCCTCTCCTGAGATGACTGACTGGTAAAGTTCTTTAAAAATTGGCAGAGTGGCAGCTTTGAATTTGGGTCTCCAGTCCAGTGCGCCTCTTTGTGCTGTGGTGGAGCAGTTGGCATACATCCAGTCCATGCCGTTCTGGTCTACCAGGCGGATCAGGCTTTGGGTCAATTCTTCCACGGTTTCATTAAAGGCTTCGGAAGGTGAATGACCGTTTTCCCTCAGGGTGTCATACTGGGCATCCATGATCCCAGCCAACGCGCCCATCAAGACACCGCGCTCCCCGGTCAGGTCGGAATGAACCTCTTTTTTAAAAGTAGTTGGAAAAAGATATCCCGATCCAATGGCTATACCTATGGCAAGGGTCCTTTCCTTTGCCTGACCGGTATAGTCCTGGAAAATAGCATAGCTTGAATTAATACCGCTGCCGGCAAGGAAATTAGTTCTGACGCTTGCACCCGAGCCTTTTGGTGCCACAAGGATTACATCAATCTCATCCGGGGGAATAATCTGTGTCTGATCTTTATAAACAATTGAAAACCCATGGGAAAAATACAGGGCATCCCCTTTGTTCAGACAGGGTTTCAGTGCGGGCCAGACAATTTTCTGTGCAGCATCTGATACCAGATACTGAATAATGGTTCCTTTTTTAGCTGCTTCTTCTATTTCAAAAAGAGTCTTGCCCGGCACCCATCCGTCATCAACCGCTTTTGACCATTCCTTTTTAAAGGCAGAAGACTGACCGATGATAACGTTAAAACCATTATCCCGCATATTCATTGCCTGGGCAGGGCCTTGAACACCATATCCAATCACGCAGATGATTTCATCCTTTAATACTTCTTTTGCTTTTTCAAGACTGAATTCCTCAATGGTGGTGACTTCTTCTTCTATTCCGCCGAAATTTAACCTGGGCATATTTTGCTCCTTGATTTAAAGTTTATTAAAAATTGTTTTTAGTTGTTTGTATCCTTTTATTTTCTTACATGACAATACAAGTCTCATACATGTCAGGGTGTATAGAGTCCGGCTTTTATCGGAAGATAAAGTGAAAGCTCCGGGAACATACAGAGGATGATTAGAATAATAACATCCATTATAACGAACGGAATAGCCTGCTTAGCAATGGAATCCACGGGTTCACCCGTGAGATTGGCCGCAGTGAACAGGTTGACGCCCACCGGGGGTGTTGCCTGCCCTATGGCAAGGGCTGAAATAAAAATAATCCCATACCAGAGCGGATCAACCTTAAAAACAACAAGAACCGGAATTAGTATGGGCATTACCAGATAAGAGATAGATATAGCGTCCAGAAACATTCCCAGAACTAATAAGAGCAGGTTAATCAGAATAATCATCACAATTGCATTTGGCGAGATGTGGATAAGAAATTCAGCTGCTCTGTCCACAACGCCTATGACAGATGTCGCCCAGGTGAAAATCCCGGCAAAAACCACGATAAACATGATGACAGAGCTGGTTACTGTCGCGTCCACAAGCAGATGAAGAAAATCATTGAACGATACAGAGCGATAGACGAAAGTTGCCACAAAAAGACTGTAAAACACTGCTACAACAGCTGCTTCCGTAGGAGTGAAAATTCCGGAATAAATGCCGCCCAGAATGATAACCGGAGCAAGAAGTGCCCAGATTGCATCTTTGAACGCCTTGATGATCTCTCCAACCGGAGCTCTTTTTGTATCCCCCCGGTATCCTCTTTTTTTTGAAATCAGGTAGGCAACGATAAGTGTGCCAAGACCGGTCAGAATACCGGGAACAATCCCGGCGACAAACAGGGCACTCACTGACACATTGGTTATGTTTCCATAGATGATAAGCGCAATGCTGGGAGGAATAATAATTGAAAGGTCTGCTGAATTTGCAATCAGAGCCCCTGCAAAACTCTTGTCATATCCTTGTTTCATCATAGGTACAAACAGAATCAGACCTACAGCAACCGTGGTTGCAGGACCCGATCCTGACAATGCCCCCCAGAACATGCAGGTGCAGACTGCAACCATGGCAAGACCTCCGGTTGCTCTACCTACAAGAAGCTCAAAAAGCCGGGCAATAGTCCGGGCAAGCCCTGCCTTATTAAGGATTACGCCGGCCAGGACAAAGAAAGGGATGGCAAGCAGGGGAAAGGATGCAATGCCTGAGGAGAAATTAATTCCCAACATGCCCATGCCAAGGTCAAATATATAGATAGTAAGCACGCTTGAAATGCCAAGAGCTATTGCTATGGGTACTCCTATTATCATAAGGACAAGAAAACTTAGGGAAATCAGAAGAACGTCCATCAGGTTGACCTCTTTTTAAATTTTGAAAGTTTTCTGGAAGCATCCCTGTAGATACCCCGGAAAACATAGATGGACAGCACCGGCACCCCGGCATAATATATCCAGACCGGCACACTTAAAGATGCAGACGTGGCATGGAAAATGGTCAGCTCGTCATAAATAGCCTGGATCATAAAGATATCCACCATAATAAAAAGAACAGCACTTAACAATGCACTTAGAAGAATACTCCCTTTTTTTAATGCCCGGGGGAACATGTTAAAAAACGTTACCATCCCAAGCTGACTGCCTCTTTCAAAGGCAATGCCACCGCCCACAACAGTCATCCACACAAAAATATTAATGGTGATCTCCTCTGTGGAAGCAAAGGAGAAATGAAAAACATAGCGACTTACTACATTGGCAAAGGCAATTGTCGCCATTAAAAAAAGCAGAACAGCCGCTATCAGATAATCTGCTCTTAGTTCCTTCTTGTTTTCTGTCATTTAATCCTTCCCGTTCCTGTCAGAGGAATTTTGCCTTGCTCTGGAAAAGACACGGTCCAAAGAGCAAGGCAATTGAGCAATTGGGCAATTGATTCTGGATGACTATTTTGCCATATCCCTTTTTGCCGCTTTATAGAGATCTTCTCCTATTTTGGGTATCCATTTGTCATAGATTCCTGCAGTGGCTTTGGTAAAGGCCTTAACAGCTTTCGGGGAAAGATGGTTTACGGTTACTCCCTTGTCTTTAAGGTGTTTTAAAGGGTTAGGGACTTTCATATCGTAGTTAAATTCATTCTTGAGAATATTCAGAGAGATGCCCTGGTCAAGTCCGGCACGGCACAGGGCTTTTTCAAAGCGTGCAGCTTCCTTTGCAGCTTCTTTAATGGCGGTCTTGATTTTATCCGGGAACTTGTTCCATTCTTTTGCGCCCCAGTAGATAATACAGGGATCGACAAGGTAATTCCAGAAAGTTGCGAATTTATGGTACTGCCAGATTTGAACCGGAAGAAGAACACCTACCGGATTTTCCTGACCATCCACAACACCCTGCTGAAATGCGGTCTGTGCATCGCCCCAGTTCATATTTACAGGATCTGCACCCAGTGCCCTGAAAGTATCAATGAAAATCGGGCTGCCCACAACGCGCAGTCTCATCCCTTTAATGTCAGCAGGCATGAGAATGGGTCTTTTGCTGTTGGTCACCTGCCTGAATCCGTTTTCTGCCCATGCAAGGGGTGTCAGACCAACTTTTTCCATTTTACTGAATATTATCCTGCCGGTTTCACCGGATTCAAGCTTGTCAAGATTTTCAAAATTGTTGATGAAAAAGGGAAGTGAAAATATATTCATCTCAGGAACTACAGGAGAGGTGTTTATGGTTGATTCAAAGGCACAGTCAATCACACCCTTTGCAACCATCTGTGGCGATTTGAGCTGGGCGCCTTTAAGAAGGGCGCTTCCAAAATAGGGCTTGATGTTGATTTGTCCGTTTGTTTTCTCTTTGACAAGTTCACTAAACTTGATAGCCCCCATGCCCCAGTAAAAGCTGGGCCCCACATTGACTGTCATTTTGTATTCTTTTTTAAACTCTCCTGCATTAACAGGCATTGCAAACATCAGCACCATCAGTGCTGATACAATCAGAATTATGCTTTTTTTCAAGCATTTCCCCATTGTATCCATTTTGTACCCCCTTTAATGAATAAATTAGTTTTAACCCTTCGGCTTTTTGTTGTTGTACTGCTCTTATCCTGATTCGGATAAGAGATCAGAAACAGGATATAAATATGAATAGAATGAAAAAAGTAGCATGTCAAGCAATTTTTTGCATGATAGTAAACTTTACTTCCTTTTAATAGAAAAAAATTAAAATGTAAATCAAGATAGGCCCTGATTTACGGCTGTTCACTATCACTATTTTTTAATTTCGAATATTATTGACATTTGAATATAAAATATAGTAGTAAATTTATGGCTTTAAAATATATAAAGCTTTAGGTGGTTTTTTTTAAACCTTAAAAGGGAACCCGGTGTGATTCCGGGATGGTCCCGCCGCTGTATACGGGGACAAAATCTGTATATTGCCACTGTGGTCTGATTTATTCTTAAGATTATGGGAAGGCGCAGAAAATAGAATGATCCGTAAGTCAGAAGACCTGCCTTAAGTTTTAGTGAATTTCCCAGGAGATGGTAAATCCCGGGCTGACATTATTAGTCGGTTCCGGGTTTTTTTATGGTCGGGACCTTAATGACTGTAACCATGAGAAAGGATAGTTATATGGAAAAGTTAAAACACGAGATTGCTAAAATTACTGAAACTAACAAAGAAATTGAAGAAAAAGCATATGCCCGCCTTGCAGAGCAGGCGCGTCCGGCCGGAAGCCTTGGAATGCTTGAGCATGTGGGAGCAAAAATGGCAGCCATAAAAGGTGTGCTTGATGTAAACCTTACAAAAAAGATTATTGTTACCTGTGCCGGAGATCATGGAGTCGTTGAAGAGGGAGTGAGCCTTTTCCCGGCAGATGTAACTCCTCAGATGGTGGAAAACTTTGTAAATAAAGGAGCTTCCATTAATGTTCTTGCAAAGCATGCGGAAGCTGTTGTTAAAGTCGCAGATTTTGGTGTGAATTTTGATTTTGATCCAGGTCTTGATATGTTTCATAAAAAGATTAGAAAAGGTACTTCAAATTTTGCCAAAGAGCCTGCAATGTCAAGAGAAGAAGCAGTGGAATCAATTAATGCAGGAATAGATATTGTAAAAGAACTTCTTAGTACAGGTCCTGTTGATATCCTTGGGACAGGAGATATGGGAATAGGCAATACCACTCCTTCAACAGCTATAATAGCAGCATTGTCAGGTATTAGCGTGGATAAGCTCACAGGGCGGGGAACAGGCATTGATGATAAAATGCTTTTAAATAAAATCAGAGTTATTGAACAAAGCCTTGAGTTTCACAAACTTACAGATCCAAAGGTTGCAGCGGGAGACCCCATTGATGTTCTTGCTAAAGTTGGAGGATTTGAAATTGGCGGGCTTGCAGGTCTTGTGCTGGGAGCAGCAGCAGCGGGAATTCCTGTTGTGTGTGATGGTCTGATATCTACTGCCGGAGCTTTAATAGCATGTGAGCTTGCGCCTTTGGTAAAACAATATCTGTTCGCCAGTCACCGCTCTGTTGAAGTGGGACATAAATTTATGCATGAAAGACTTGAATTAGAACCTCTTTTGGATATAGGATTCAGACTGGGTGAAGGCACAGGTGCCGCTCTTGCGTTTGAACTTATTGATGCTTCAACACGGGTTCTTGCTGATATTAAGACTTTTGAAGAAGTAGCCATAATCAATGCTCAGACGGTTGATAATTAAATAGACATAAAGGGATAATAGAATCAGTCTTGGGAAAAAGGCCAGGTATGTTGTTCTGGCCTTTTTTCTCAGGAAAGAAGGTTTTTAATAAGATTTACTTATTCACCTTCAAATTTGGTAATTGAGAACACTTTGCAATTTTTTATTTTATCTCTGCCTTTGAGGTCTGGTAATTCTACAATAAAGGCACATTCTAGAATTTGAGCGCCCAATTTTTCAACTAAGCTTACCGTAGCTCCTACAGTTCCACCAGTTGCAATCAAATCATCTACAACTATCACTTTATCATCTTTACCAAGGGCATCTTCATGAATTTCAAGTGTATCTTCACCATATTCAAGACTATAGGTTTCCTCTATGGTTTTATAAGGTAATTTTCCTTTTTTACGTACCGGAATAAAGCCAATTTCAAGCTTATAGGCAAGCACAGCACCAAAAACAAATCCTCTTGCATCAATACCTACAATTTTATCAATATTTTGATCTTTATATCTCTCATATAAAACATCACATGATTCTTTGAACGCATCTGGATCTTGCATTAATGTAGTCAGATCTCTAAATATAACACCTTTAATTGGCCAGTCTGGAATACTTCTGATAGTTTCTTTTAAATCCATTTTCACCTCAATTTAGTATGTTTTTATATTTAAAAAGGCTAAATTAATCAGCCAATTTGGCTATTGTTTTTATAATCAGGTTTTTAACATTACTTGCGTTTTTATTAAATACTTTTAATATTTCATCCCACGTAACAGGTTCTTCATCTTCTTTCCAGCAATCATAATCAGTTGACATAGCAACAGCAGCATATGGAATTGCTGCTTCGCATGCAAGCATAGCTTCTGGAGCTGTGGACATATTTATTACATCTGCTCCCCATAACCTGAACATCTTTGATTCTGCTATCGTTGAAAACCGTGGTCCTTCAATTGTAACTACACATCCGGTTTTGTGAACCTTCAAGTTCTCGCTAACAGCAACATCATAGAGATGCTTTCTAAGATCACTATCAAACGGTTTAGCCATATCTGTATGACCTGCTCCTTCTTCAAATGAAGAATAAAAAGTGTTCTTTCTAAATCCTGTGAAATCTAAAAATTGATCGAGAACTACAAGGTCACCACGATCAATTTCTTGCCTTAAACTTCCACAAGCGGTTGTTGCAAGTATATGAGTAACACCGGCATCCTTTAAAGCAGCAATGTTGGCTTGATTATTAACCTGTGTAGGACTAAATTGGTGTTTTCTGCCATGCCTTGCTATAATAACAGTATCAACATTATTAATTTTTCCGACTGCTAATGGAGAAGATGGTTTCCCATATTTAGTATCGCAATCTATTTTTTCAGAGTTTTTTAATATATCCGGATCATCAAATCCAGACCCTCCGATAATTCCAATTTTTATCATTGTTTTCTTTTTTCTCCTCTGATAGTTATCATCAATTAAGAATAAATTTTATAAACACTTAACATAGAATGCCTAACATAACTGGATTTTCTAATCAAGATTAAGCTTAAAACAAAAGGAATAAACTATGAATGTTGATGGGAAAAATATAAGACCTATCTGGTTTAATGAAGAAAAAGAAATGGTTCAAGTAATAGATCAAAGACAACTGCCCCATAAATTTGTCATTGAAGACTTAACCGATCTTAAAAAAACTATTTATGCCATCCAAGATATGTTTGTACGAGGGGCACCTTTAATTGGAGCAACCGGAGCATGGGGTGTATATGTTATTATAAAAAATCTTAAAGAGAAATCAGAAAATAACGAAATACTTATCAATGATTGTGAGGAACTGAAAAATTCAAGGCCGACTGCTGTGAATCTTACATGGGCAGTAGAAAAAGTTCTAAAAGCAATACTTAAAAAAGAAACCTTTATTGAACGATTAGAAACTGCAAAACAAGAAGCAATTATAATAACTGAATTTGAAGCAAATAATTGCAGCCTGATTGGAGATTTCGGTGTAGAGCTTATTGATGAAATCAGTAAAAAGAAAAACGCTGAAACAGTTAATATACTGACTCATTGTAATGCAGGCTGGCTTGCCTGTGTTGAATGGGGGACTGCAACTGCACCTATGTATAAAGCCTTTGACAAAGGGATCGATATCCATGTCTGGGTTGATGAAACAAGACCTTTAAATCAGGGGGCAAGGTTAACTGCCTGGGAACTATCTAAGCATGGTATTAAAAACAGTGTTATCACGGATAATGCAGGTGGACATCTCATGCAGCACGGTTTAGTTGATATTGTGATTGTAGGCACTGATAGAACAACATATACAGGAGACGTGGCTAATAAAATTGGAACCTATCTTAAAGCTCTTGCTGCAAAAGATAATAATATTCCTTTCTACGTTGCTCTACCCTCAAGTACCTTTGACTGGGAAAAAAGAGATGGTATCAAAGAAATCCCGATTGAATTAAGAGATCCTGATGAAATAAAATATGTCACAGGGAAACATGATGGTAAAATAAAAAGTGTATTAATTACACCAGAAGATAGTAATGCTGGAAATTATGCATTTGATGTTACACCTGCACGACTTGTTACAGGTTTTATAACTGAACGCGGAATTTGTAATGCAAATGAAGATGCTGTATTAAAGCTTTTTCCTGAACATAAATATTAAAGTTATGGATGATGTAAAATCAATTTCTGTAAATATAAAAGCAAATGATCAAAAATAATGGATTTAATATTATGTATTCAAATAAAAAACAGGTGGATACTCTTTTTGTAAATGCTAAGATTGTAAATGTGTTTACAGAGGAAATTATTGAGCAGAATGTTGAAGTGAAAAATGGTTATGTTATCGGGTTTTCGGATGATGCAGATATTTACGATACTGCAAAAAAGATTGATCTGAATGGCATGTACATGGTACCTGGACTGATTGATTCTCATGTTCATATTGAAAGCTCAATGACTACTCCTGATAATTTTGCAAAAGCAGTGCTTGCTTGTGGAACAACAACCTGTATTGCAGATCCCCATGAAATTGCCAATGTTGCAGGATTAGAAGGGATTGAATATATGATTGATTCTGCAAAAAATACTCCCATGAATATATTGTTTGCTCTCCCCTCCTTTGTGCCGGCTACACACATGGAAACTTCTGGAGCATCCCTTGATGCGACCCAATTAAAAAAGATGATAAATCATCCCAAAATAGTTGCGTTAGCTGAGATGATGAATTATCCGGGAGTTATTTTTAAAGACCCTGATGTAATGGCAAAAATAAAGCTTGCCAAAGATGCAGGCAAACCCATTGACGGACATGCTCCCAATGTCACTGGCAAAGATCTTATGGCATATACCGGTGCAGGTATTTTAAGCGATCACGAATGCACAAATACTTCTGAAGCAATTGAAAAATTGAGGCTTGGAATGCATATCATGATCCGCGAGGGGACTTGTGCACAAAATCTTGACAGCCTGTTTCCTGCAATAAATGAAAGAACATATAACAGAATGATGTGGTGTACTGATGATAAACACCCTGAAGATATTTTTATTCAAGGACATATTGATCATATAGTTAGAAAAGCCATAAAAAAAGGGCTTGATCCCATAAGAGCCATTAAAATGGGTAGTATCAATGCAGCAGA
The DNA here is from genome assembly GCA_021107575.1 of Desulfobacteraceae bacterium. Classification (GTDB taxonomy): domain Bacteria; phylum Desulfobacterota; class Desulfobacteria; order Desulfobacterales; family Desulfobacteraceae; genus JAIOSM01. The sequence continues at coordinate 10,396 of JAIOSM010000343.1, forward strand.
CTATTTTAATATTCATGATGCAGGAGCAATAGCTCCGGGACGTCGTGCTGATTTTATTGTTACAGAGAATCTTAAAGAGTTTAAGATAAAACAGGTTTTTGTTAAAGGAATCCCTGTTGATAAAGGCAATGCACCAGACAGGAATGATAAAACGAAAATGTCATATCCTGAAGTAATGAATATAAAAACAACAGGTGTTGATTTTTCAATATCAGCCAATGGTGATAACAACACTCAAATCAGAGTTATTGAAGTAATACCTGATCAGGTTGTAACAAAAGAAAAGATAGTTATACCAAAACAGGAAAATGGTTTTTTAGTTTCTGATATTGGGCAGGATATTTTGAAAATTGCTGTGGTTGAAAGATATTCAGGCAAAGCACGAACCGGGAAAGGATTTGTAAAAGGGATAAACCTTAAAAAAGGAGCAATAGCTTCAAGTGTTGCCCATGATTCCCATAATATTATAGTAGTCGGTACCAATGATAAAGATATGATAAGGGCCTTTGAGAAAGTTGTTGATATGAAAGGCGGATTTTCTGTGGCTGAAGATGGTAAGGTTATTGAATCACTTGACTTGCCCGTGGCAGGGTTGATGTCTGACAAATCCTTAAAAGAAGTTAATAAGAGTATGAAAAAGATTTTAAAAGCAGTGCATTCCCTTGGATCTGATTTAAAAGACCCTTTTATGACCATGGGTTTTCTTACTCTGCCTGTAATTCCTTTATTAAAAATTACAGACCATGGTATTGTTGATGTAGATAAGTTTGAAATAGTTGATTTGATTGTAAAGGATAAATAAATGCAGGTAAAAAGACCAATATGGTTTGATGATGAATCTCAAAGTATAAAAATGAGTGCAGAGAGGATAAAACATGTATGATAAAAATTATTTTGAAAAAAGGTATAAGTCAAATGATCTCCCATGGGACAATGACAAGCCTGACTCAAACCTTGTAAATCTTTTTGCAAAAAAACGAATAATAGGAAAAAAAGTTCTTGATGTTGGATGCGGCACAGGGAGCAGTTGTATATGGCTTGCAAAAAATGGATTTAAAGTAACCGGGGCTGATTTTTCAAAGACTGCAATCAGGATGGCAAAAGAGAATGCTAAAAAGAACAATGTTGATGTCACTTTCATAGAAAATGATTTTTTAAAAGAGAAAGTTAAGGGTTATCCCTTTGATTTCCTTTATGACAGTGGTTGCTTCCATTCATTTGATATAGGCAGGGACATGGCCACATTTGTTGAAAAAGTAGCTTTGCATTTGTCAGACAACGGTAAATGGTTCAGCATAGTCGGAAATATTGATGAAAGACGTGAAGGCAACGGACCTCCTCCAAGAAGCGTAAAAAATATTGTTACAGCAGCGGAACCTTTTTTTGAAATACAATTTATTGCATCCGGCTTTTTTCAATCTAAACGACCTGTTCCACCAAAGGCTTGGATATGTTTGATGCAAAAAAGAAAACTATAATTAAGACTTGACAACTACACCATAAAATTTTAAAAATTTGATCTATGACAACAAAACAGACAACTCATCTGCTAACTCAACTTGAGAAACAAGTCATTATCTCACTCCAGGGGGATATCCCTGTGATAGAACGCCCATATCTTAAACTTGCACAGGATATTGGAATAACAGAAAAAGAGTTTTTAAAAGTAATGAATGATCTTAATGATCAAGGCCTGATCCGGCGGTTTGGAGCAACTTTGAAACATCAAAATTCCGGGTTCAATGCTAATGCCATGGTTGCATGGATAGTTGATGAAAAAATAGCAATTGAGACAGGCAAGATAATGGCCTCCTTTGATGAAGTTTCTCACTGTTACAGGAGAAACCCTGTGCCCGGATGGGACTATAACCTTTATACAATGGTGCATGCTTTGGACGAAAAAGAGTGTTATGCCATTGTAAAAAAGATCTCCACTACAGTGAATATTGATAAATATGCCATCCTTTTCAGCAAAAAAGAACTTAAAAAAACATCCATGAAATATTTTGTCTAAAAGAAGGCAAATGAATTCCAGAGCACCGCATATTCTTTGTGTTAATCCCTGGATTCATGATTTCGCAGCTTTTGATTTCTGGGCAAAACCCTTAGGTCTCCTGCAGATTGCAGCAGTGTTGCGAAAGCATGGTATTAATGTAAACTTTCTTGATTGTGTTGACAGATTCCACCCCAAAGAGACAAATAAACAAAAAACCCTCTGGGATGGAAGAGGGGCCTATCGGAAAAAAGCGATTGATTTACCACCGGGTATTGGTGATATCCTTCAAGCCTATTCACGGTATGGGATTGAACCGAACTGGTTCAGGCATGATCTTGAAAAATTGAAAAAAGCCGGTAAAGTTGATCTTATCTTTGTTACATCGCTCATGACATACTGGGCAACAGGTGTAGAAGAGACCATAAGTATAATTAAAGAGATATTTCCATCTGTGCCTGTGATACTTGGCGGAATATATGCAACTTTGTGCAATGAACATGCAAAAAAATCCTCAAAAGCAGATTTGGTAGTAACAGGTTCGGGGTTTGAGCGTTTGAATAAAATCGTCAAAGACTATACCGGATTTGATATGGGGTTTGAGTATGACATAAATGACCCTTATCGCCTTGATAATCTTCCATATCCTGCCCTTGATATGCAGCATAAAATTGCCTATGCACCGATTTTAACTTCAATTGGTTGTCCTTTTTCCTGTGATTATTGTGCTTCATCTTTTCTTGTCCCAAAGTTTATTCGTCGTTCCCCGGAATCTGTTTTTAAGGAGATAGAGTATTGGTATGATAAATATAAGAATAAAAATTTTGCTTTTTATGACGATGCTCTGCTTATTAACGGCGAAAAATATGCTTACCCTCTTTTTGAGAAAATAATCGATTCAAATATGGACCCTATGTTCCATACTCCCAATGCTCTGCATGTAAAAGAGATAACAGGCAAAGCTTCAGAGTTGATGTTTAAAGCAGGATTTAAGACCATTAGACTTGGTCTTGAAACCACAGATTTTAAAGACAGGAAATTTGATAATAAAGTAAAAGAAGACGAATTTTATACAGCAATTGCACACCTTAAAAACGCGGGATTTAAAACAGAGCAGATCGGGGCATATCTTTTGTGCGGACTCCCTGGACAGAGTCTTGACAATGTAAAAAATTCATTTCTTAAAGTAAAAGAATGTGGAATACAACCCACACTTGCCTATTACACTCCGATTCCCCACACAAAGATGTGGGGAAAAGCGAAAAAACATTCAAAGTATGACCTCGATGCAGATCCTTTATTTACCAACAATACTCTTTTCCCTTGTATCTTTAATAAAACTGCTGCGAAACAAATTTCCGGAATAAAAAATCTGTAATATTATGTAAGTTGTATTTACAATTGGGAATATCTCTATATGACAATCAGCGCTGAAAATAAAAAAGATAATCAGAGTATTCTGAAGCTGGCAGTTAAATGCATGTTTATTAATGCGCAGGAAGAAGAAAAGATATCAGCCAAATTTAAAGAACGCGCTGAGCAAGATCCTGCCTATTCTGTTATAGAACTTTTCAAGGAGGAGAACACCTTTTCTCAGGAAAAGATTGATTTTTTACTGGCTTTTAAAAAGTATTTAGATACTCAAATACGTGACAATGAATTCGGTAAATTGGCGATTGCAAACAATTTTACAACCAGAGAAGCAATAAATGATGCACTGGATTTTCAAAAAGATTGTTATTCAAAAACAGAGCAGACTTTAGAAACAGGTGAGATTTTACTTAAAACAGAGCAGATTACATTGAAGAACCGCACCTCTATATTACTTGTGCAAGATAGAATTGAAGATGATCTTCTTGCCCGGGCATTGGATGACCTCGGCTCCTTACAAGTTGAAAAAAATGCCATAAATAAAAGATTTGGAGTTATTGCTTTAAAAAGAGAATTGATTACTTTAGATTAATTAAATGAGGCATTAACAGAACAGCAACAAGAGTTATTATCCAGGCAAAAAGCAAGGTATCTCTCTGAAATTCTGGAAGCATATGTTTCAAAGATTAAGGATCTATCTGAAGAAATTAAGCCATATGATTTTTTCAGCTGGTTAAAGCAGATCGGTTTAAAATTTGGTATTGTGGATGACAAAACAATCGAGGATTCGAAAAGATTTTAATCGTCGAGGATGACGGCATTGTTACAATGGATATCCAAAGTCACTTGAAACAATTTGGATATTTTGTTTGTGGGAAAGTAAGTTCCGGGGTTCTTGCAATTGAAAAAACAGAACAACTTGAACCGGATTTGGTAATTAACGATGTGATTATGCCGGAAATGAATGGGCGTGAGCTTGCAGCAATTGTTAGAAAAGTGCTGGATACCTGAAATACAATAAAACAAATTGCCAGAATGAAAAATTTATAATAAGATATCAAAATTGCAGTAAAAAGAGATATAAAGCAGGCAGAGGCAGTACATATAATATGATTATATTTGATCTTGAATGTATAAATGGTCATACTTTTGAAGGCTGGTTTGACAGCAAAGAAGATATGGACAATCAGCAGAGTCAGGGGATATTAACATGCCCTGTCTGTGAGACAAATGCTGTAATTCAAAAATTGTCAGCAGTGGCAGTCCGGACAAAATCAGTTGTGCCAGATATTACTTATAAATCAGGCAGAGAACCAAAGATAGACATGAAAGCAGTTGCGGAATTCGGGAAAAAAATCTCTGAATTTGTGGAAAATAATTTTGAGGATGTAGGCTCAAAGTTTACTGAAGAAGCATTAAAAATGCATTATGACACTTCTGAACAAAGGAATATCAGAGGTACAACAACAAAAGATGAAGACAAACTGCTTAAAAAAGAAGGCATCCCTGTAATTAAAGTTCCCATCTCTAAAGATCCCAAAGAAGACATGAATTAAAGTTTTTTTGAACCTTTTCATTTTAAGAAACACTTAAGTATTATAAGGTGCTTAGATAAGCATTGCAAAAGGTGATAATTTTATAATATTTTAAATGGAGAAAGAAATGAAAAAATCAAACATCATAGAAAAGAGTATGAAAAAACTGTTATTAGTTTCCCTGCTGTTACTACTATTACCCTGTTTTGCTTTTGGAGCCAGTCCACCGATTGCAACTTCCAAAGTTAAAGCCATTAAACCCGGTGTAAAATCAATGAAACAAACACCAAAAGGCCTTAATCAAAAAATGGCATTAAAAGCTGCCATGAAGATTACAGCCATTACATTTAAAACAAACGCAAGTGGCGACTGGACTTTTTTATATGATTATGAAAATACTGGGTTTGTAACTTTTGCACCTCATCAGTTGCAATTTAAATCCACCCAGATATTGACAAATAATATGCGTGTTCCGATACATACTGTAACCTACAATACATCAAATCCACCTGGCACCAAATCCGGCGCACATTCCCCCTGGAACAGATGCAGCAAAGCTTCAAAACTAATGCTGGAGATCGTTTATAAAGGCAAGGTGCTTGATACAAAAACAGTAAATGTACCGCCTGTCAATGTTAGAATTAATAATTTATCTTCCTTAAATGGTAAGTTTAAAGCTTCATTAAAGAATAATACCAATTATATTGTTAAAGTTGCCGTAAGAACTATTTCTAAAAGTCCATTGCAAAGCGGCGGCAGCACGATCAGAGTAGGAGCAGAGACCATAGTAATAGTTCCTAAAAACAGTTCAAAAACCTGTACAGGAGTTATTGCAGATAAAGGGCAAAATACAGCCCTGGAAGTTCTGTTTAAAGACGAAAAAAAATGCAGTGGAAAAGGGTATATTATTCTGGATACAAAAGCTTTGCCAGCTGCTGCAGGGTCTATTCTGAGCACGTCTCCTAAAGTAAAGATGCTTAAAAAAGACCTGCCAGCCGGACTTCAAAATGGTCCACTTAAAATAGTTTTTCAAATATCTAAAGCAGATGTGTTCCATTATGACTTTCCCAGCACAGGTAGATTTTGTGTTTTGTATCTTTATACCACTAAAAACATGAATACAAGCATACCTAATAATGCTGTGAGTTGTTATCTTCGGTATTATGAAGATAATAAATATAAGTGGGAGAAAACACTGAGCGGTACATTTAACCATACCGGTGGTAATGCTCTGGGTGGCACCTTGTGTACCTGGAAGACAGAATCTTTTAGCGGCATAGGAAACGTTGCTCAATCAGGAACTTATTATCAATTAGACTTTTCTATTGCAAACAATAAATTCGTATCAGAGACCGGAGTTGCTTTGGATGGTGATAATGATGGTACTCCTGGCGGTTGGCCGTATAAGTATCGTAGCTATTATGGAAAAAACTGATAGAGATTCTTCAATTATTAAAAATTATTAGACTTAACCTGCCTGCTAAGTAAAAATCAGCAGGCAGGTTTTTTATAAGATTGTTTGAACCTTTTCATTTAAAGAAACACATAAGTATTATAGAGTACTTAAAGTATTTAATTTAAAAAGGAGAGAGAGATGAAAAAACTATTACTATTTGCCCTGTTTCTGATACTATTGCCCTGTTTCGCCTTCGGAGCTACTGCCACACCACCATCTGCTTTAAAAATCAAACCTGCACAGGTTAAAGAAGTAAAAGTAAATACACAAAAAATAAAACCGGGTCAAATCAAAAAAAGACCGGAAAATTCTGCCATGAAAATTATCTCAATAACATTTCAAACAACTTCAACCGGCAACTGGGGTTTTGTATATGAGGTTATAAATCCGGGTCTTGTTGATTTTGCAGCGAATCAGTTGAAATACACAGCTGTTCAGATATTAAGAAATGGGAATGCAAGCCGCATCCCAATACTTCGCATGACTAACAGGAGGGGACATCCACATGGTGTCAAGCGGACCTATCATTCTCCTCTGTACAGATGTAGTCTTGTCTCAACAGTGGAGCTTGAGATCAGTTATAAAGGTAAGGTGCTTGATAAGATGACAGTCAGAGTGCCCCCGATGAATGTTAAAATTATTAAAGCATATGCCTTAAATGGCAGATATACTGCGCATTTGAAGAATAATACCAATTATGTTGCAAAAGTTACTCTAAGAACCGTTGCAAGAGTTGGTACAGGCTCAGCAGGCTCAGGTGGGTTAGTATCACATATCGACAGTAGTACAAACAGTGTGCTAGGAGCAGAGACTATAGAAATAATCCCTGCAAACAGTACAAAAGTATGTACAGGCACTGTTGTTAAGCATGGGCAAAATCCAAGTTTACAAGTTATTTTTAAAGACGAAAGAAAATGTATTGGCAAAGGTTATATTGTCCTTGCTTCAAAAGCCCTGGCGCCTCCTGCAACCAGTGATCTGGTTCAACATCTCACTCCAAAAGGAGTATCAGGCAAGGTAAAAGCAGATATGCCAGCTGGAGTTCAAAATGGTCCGGTAAAGATTCAGCTTCCTTTTAAAATAGTAGGTCAATCGCTTTATAATCAGATGGGAGTGAACAGGACGTTTACTGTTAGTTTTGATTTTTCTGCAAACGTGGATCCTGGAACAATGAGAGATTCTGTAGTAAAGTTTTATTTAAAGTCATATGAAAACAACTATTCTAATGAGATTATTTTATATGGTAAGTGGGAAAATACAACAGGAAAGAAACACCTCAGATGGACAACAAGTCCTGTCAATAGGAATTTCCAGATGGTTGACTATGGAGTTGAAGGTAATTATTTGCAAATTTCTGTATCTGTAAACAGCACTATTAAATCAGATAAAGGGGCATGGCTGGATGGAGATGCTGATGGTATCCCCGGCGGAATGCCGTATAAACATATATTTTATATTGGGAATTAATATTTTATAATCGGAGAGAAAAATGAAAAAATTATTACTATTTGCCCTGATTTTATTACTCTTACCATGTTTTGCTTTTGGAGCTCCTCCCACACCGGCATCTTCACCAATTTTAAAAGCTAAAGTACCATTGCTTAAAACTAAAGGAGTTCAAAAAACTATAGCACCAAAAGATTTAAATAGAACAATGATATTCAAAGGAGCTATGCAAATCAAGACAATTGGTTTTGTTACATATGCAGACGGGAATTGGGTATGTTTTAATACCTATCAAAATACTGGTGCGCTAACTTTTGAAGTTGGGCAATTAGAATTCAGATCTACAACAATACTAAAAAATGGGAGTCGTATTTTTGAGGGGATTAGAAAGAATTCCATAAGATTAGTGCCTGGTCGCGGGCATAGCAGAAGTTTGGCGTGGAGCAGATGCAGCAGTGCTTCAAAAGTGATGGTGGAAATCTGGTATGGAAACCGGCGGCTTGATGCAAAAATTGTTGAAGTACCTGCTATCAATGTTTCACTTACCCGACAGACTTGTGGCCAGGGATGGATAAAAAATAATACTAACTATATAGTTAAAGTCGATTATAGAGTCCTTCCCAGGAGCAGGCCGAGAATCGGAGGAGGAGGAGCTGTTCACCACGTAGCAATACCTGATACAACTATAATACTTCCGGCAAATGCTTCAAAAATGCTTCCCAATATTACTAACCTGCCTGATGGTTTTGATATCCAGGTTCTATTTAAAGATCAAAGATCATGCGGTGGAGCAGGGTTTGTTGTGCTGGATTCAGAATATTTCTGTAGCTGTCCACCGCCAGGAGAGCAAGACCCTTCTGATATGAATCAACTCGGTGGTAGTCCACTGCTTAAAACTGAGTAAGCTGTTGTTTGGAAAATTTTTGCTTGGATGTTTCGATCAGGGAATAGAGTACCGGCACCACAACAAGTGTCAGTATTGTTGAAACCATAAGCCCGAATATTACTACAATTGCCATGGATTTCCACCAGAGAGTTGATTCACTTGTCAATGATAATGCCATAACATGGAAATCATAACTTATCCCTGTAACCATTGGTAAAAGACCTAAGATAGTTGTTATTGCTGTAAGCATAACAGGTCTTAATCGTGTAGCTCCTCCTGCAATAATAGCCTTTGTAAGCTCCATCCCTCTGGCTCGGAGTTTATTGATATAATCAATCAGTACTATTGCATTATTTACAACAACACCGGAAAGGGAAATTACCCCCACTCCGGTCATGATTACACCAAAGGGGAGGTTTAGTGCAAAAAGCCCCAGGAAGGCCCCTCCAAGGGATAGGATTACTGAAGTAAGAATGATAATTGGCTGTGTAACTGAGTTGAACAGCGTTACAAGTATGAGAAAAATGAATAACAATGCCAGGACAAATGCTTTGCTTAAGAATTCCTGAGCTTCTTTTTGGGATTCATCTTCGCCGGTAAACTTAACGTGGTAGCCTGGAGGCAAGTCAAAAGCTGCCAGAATGGGTTCTGCTTTAGCTCTGACAGTAGCACCTGGGATTTCGGTTTCATCTACGCTGGCAGTTACAGTTACCACACGGCTGTGATTTATCCGCACAATATCACCAATGGAGCCGCTATATTCAATATCGGCAATAGTGGTGAGAGGTATTATTTCTTCTGTAGGAGTTGGTATCATGAGTTTGTTAAGGATATCCACAACATTTCTGTCTTCTCTTGAGAGTTTGACAACAATATCATATTCTTCATCACCCTCATAATAAGTTGAAACATCAAGTCCATTGTAGGCAGTTTTAATAGCAAAGCCTATGGCACTTGTTGTAAGCTTAAAAAGAGAGGCTCTTTGTCTGTCAATATTGACTTTAATACTGGGAAGCCCTTTAACATAATCATCTCTGATATCTTTGACATGGGGAATTTTTGAAAGAGTAGCTTTGATTTCTTCTGCAATTTTTCCTAAAGTTTCAAAATTATCTCCGGATATTTCAATGTTTATGGGAGGGCCGGTGGGGGGACCCTGGTCTTCTTCTTCCACAGTAATTTTTGCACCGGAAATATTTTTTAGCCGTTCTCTTAGTTCATTTAAATCATCATTTGAAGATGTTATCCGGTCTTCAAAATCAATAAATTGCACTCCAATATGATTTGGCAAGTTTGATCCAAATGAAAAACCACCACCTGAGTTTTGCACAGTTTTGGTGTAGATATGTTCTATATTATTAATATCAGTGGGAGCCATAAATGTTTTTTCATCAATGGTTTTATGCTTTTGAAGGGCCATTGCTGTTTTATAAAGCTCAGGCGAAACAGCAGGATCATTGTTGAAGAATTTGGATATAGCTATCTCAGCTTTACGGACAATTGAGTCAATATATTCAATGTCAGCTCCTTCAGGGGGATCAATATTAACATACACAGATGCAGGGTCTATTTTTGGGAAGAATTCAATGGGCTTTTCAATGCCAATGCGTAAAAACCAGATTTCAATTAGTATGATAAGAATGGCAAAAGCTGAAAACAGCGTGGTAAGCTTATTATTCAGAACTGTTTTCATTATTTTTGCATACCAGGTCAGGATAAAGCCTTTAATTTCTATTGGGTCTTCGCCCTGATTTGCAATTTTTTCAGCAAGCTCAGTTTTGTCTGATGTATCAGGGTCAGTTTCATCAATTTGTTTTGCTTTCATAAAAATAGCGCAAAGCGCGGGATTTATGACTAAAGCCACAAACAGGCTTGATGAAAGTGTTATGATCAGCGTAATCGGGAGGTATTTCATGAATTCTCCCATGATACCGGGCCAGAATATTAAAGGAAAGAAAGCTGCTATGGTTGTCAGAGTAGAGCCTATTACTGGCCACGCAACTTCATTTGTGGCTTTCATGGCAGCATCAATTTTTGGGACACCTTGTTGTATATATCGATATATGTTTTCTATAATAACAATGGCGTTGTCAACAAGCATACCGAGCGCCAGGGTAAGTGAAAACAGCACAACCATATTCAAGGTAATGTCAAGGGCATATAATCCCGCAAAGGATAGAAGCATGGAAAAAGGGATTGCAAGCCCCACAAGAAGAGCATTTCTAAAGCCCATGGAAAGAAAAAGTACAATAACAACCAGAATAAGACCCGTAATTATATTATTTTCCAGGTCTGCAACCATGAGTCTAATATCCCTTGTCTGGTCCATCAACTTGGTTAATTTTGTATTTTTCGGGAAAGTTTTTTGAGCTTCTTTAACAACTTTGTCAACCTTTTCAGCCACTGCAATAATATTTTCACCAACTCGTTTTTTAACTGAGATATTTACAGCATCCACACTGTCAAGCCTGGATTTACTTGTTATATCTTTGTTCCCGTCAATAACTTTTGCAACATCTTTTAAATATACCGGGTTCCCATTATGGGTTGCCACAATAAGGAGTAGTAGTTCTTCAGGCGAATTAAATTCTCCCGGAATACGCATGAGATAACGCCCATGACCAAGAGTGATTGCACCGCCTGAGGTGTTCTGGTTTTCACTTGATATTGCATCTTGCAGAGCAAGTATCGGGATCCTGAAATAAGCAAGTTTGTCAATGTCAACTTCAACCCGAATTTCCCTTTCAATACCTCCTGTAACTTCAGCTTCAAGTACACCCGGGACCGCTTCAATATCATCGGCAACATCATCGGCAATTTTTTTCAGAATTCTTGCACCGCATTCTCCTGACAAAGTATATATTACTATGGGCATTTCCGAGAAGTTTACTTCATAGACAGATGGATCACTGTCAAGATCACTGGGAAGCTCCTGCTTGGCTTCATCTACTTTGTCTTTAACTTTGGGTAATACTTTGTCAATATCGGTGCCTGGTATGAATTCAATATTAATTCTGGAAAGACCTTCAGAACTGACTGATGTGATATTTTTAACATTATCCAGCCCTTTAAGTTTTTTTTCAATTTTTATTGTAATGCTGTTTTCAATATCAGTCCCGGAAACACCTCTGTAGTCAGTTTTGACAAAAACAAAGGGTATGGTAATATCAGGAGAACTTTCTCTTGGTAAAGCCATATAACAATAAGTACCTGTTAAAAAAATTATAAAGGCGAGTACTACAACGCTGATGCGGTTTTTGATAGCGTTGTTTGAAATTATCATTGAGACAGCTCCTCCATGGTTTTAACACTTTTTGTAACATTGACCTGCTCTTTATCAGATATGAAACGCTGTCCTACAACAACTATTTTATCATGGGGATTTAATCCACCTGCAATTTGGATTCGCCACTTGTCAAGGAATCCTTTTTCAACTTTTCTGAAATGTGCTGTATTGTTTTCAATAACATATACACCATCAACTCCATTTTTGTTTATAAGCGCATACATGGGAACTGCGAGTCCATCTTCAATATAGTGTTTAATTATTTTAACCCTGGCAAACATGTCAGGCAGGATTTTTTCATCAAAATTATCTACACTTATTTCAAGGTTATACAGGCGTGCAAAGGTATCAGTCGTTTTGTAAAGATAATATCGTTTCCCTTTAAAATGTCTGTTTTCAAGAGCGTCAATTGTAATGTCAAATTCATCAAGGCTTCTTACAACATCAACATCAGACTCCGGAATGCCAACTTCTATTTTTATTTTATCTATTTGTAAAATATTCAAAACAGGGTCACCAGAGCCTAAGAAAGTTCCATTTTCAATAAACACCTTGTCCACAATGCCATCCATGGGCGATATTATTGTGCAGCGTGTAAGGTTCAGCTTTGCATTATTCATGGAAGCCTCTGCCTGTTTAACTGTTGCTATTACATCATCAAGCTGGGATTGTGTAATGAACTTCTTTTTTTTAAGCGCTTTAAGCCGTTTTTTTGAAGACACTGCCGCCTCAAAAGATGCAACAGCAGAGTTGTATGAGTTCTCATAGTCCCTTTTGTCAATTTCGGCAAGGATATCTCCGATTTTTACAGGAGAACCTTCAGTTATTTGTTTTTTGACAATTTTACCTCTTACTTCTGCAACAATAGTAAGAGATTTCCATGGTTTTGCTCGGCCGGGCAGGTTTATGGTCTCCTGTACAGGAGAAGGGATAAGCTCCATGGTTATAACATTGGTTAATGCTTTTTTAATCTGAGAAGAGCCTATCTCCTGTTGTTTGAGGGATTCAGCCTTTGATTTGACTATTAAACCAAGCAAAAGAATTGTTCCGCAAAGGAGAAAAATAATTACTGAGGTTATTATAATTTTCTTTTTTTTGTTTTGCTCCATTATATAAAGTCCTTGGTTAATTATTGGTTAGTCAGTAAATAGTTAGTCAGTTTGTTTCTGAAAATCTGTTATTATAGCAAAATAAAAAATTATTGAAATAAGAAAAATAGATATGCTGAACATCAATCTATATGCGTTTTCCTGCATGCTCCCTAACATATCAAGCATAAGTCCATAAAAAACAGGGAGTCCGGAACCAAAAATCATTGTAAGAAGCGGCGCCACTGCAAAATATCCTGTGGTATCTTCTTTGTTTGAAAGCATTTTGACAGTCGGGGAAAAAATAGTACTTCTTGTGCCCCTGCAAAAGCCAAAGAGAAAACTTGCAATGAGAAAACCTGTTAATGTCGGCATAAAGATAAGTATAAAAAGTCCTGTAATTGACAGTATTTTTGTACTTATAAACTTTTTTTTCAAAGTCAGAAAGTCTATAAAATCAAAGGGGCCAAATAAAAGATTTGCCGCTATGGAACCTGCACAAGTTAAACTTACAAAGAGCCCCGCCGCTGTTGAAGCTTTTATACCAAAAAATTCAGTAGCATAAACAGCATAAAAAGAAATTGTTGTGATAACCACATAATTATCCAGGTCTCCCACAAGGTATTTTAAAAAGTTCTTATTTTTAATAATTTCCAAGATGGTCTTTTTAGTATGTCTGGAAAAGGATTCACTGTTTATGTGCTTATCTTCGTTCTCTACCAACTCCTTTGTAAAAAGAAAGCAGAATGAACCTATTAAAAATAAGAGGCCTGTAATTAAAAAGAAATAAGCAGCGGTGGAAGTTGAAAATCCGAACTTTTCAACCATTTTTAAAATAATAAAACTGCCAATAAGTTTTGCAGTGCTCTGAGCACACATCATGATCCCAAAACCTGCAATACTTCTTTTCTCTGAAAATATTTTAACAAGAAAGTTGAGCCAGACAGGTAATACAAGTCCTATACTCATGGAAAATACAATATATGATAAGAAAAAAAGTAGAATTATATATGAAGGTGTTTTTACAAAAAAAAGCGATATTCCAAAAAGAATAGTTGCAAAGGATGATAAAATGTGCAGGTTTATTACCACTTGTTTTTTAAGCCTGCGATTACGCGTAAGATAACTTGATAAAAGAGGGAACGTGGATATACCTGTAATAAAGATACAGGGCACAAGCCCGATTATAAAGTCTGACGCGCCAAGAGTTTTTAAAAATATTTGAAGAAACGTTGATTCCAAAAGGATTGGGAGCCCAAGCCCCCAGATGAATTCCACAATGGAAACACTTGTTGCATTTCTTAAAAAATAGCTATCTTTTTCTATATCATTATTCATTACCGGCAGTATTTGCTTTTAAAGAAAGCTTCAAAATTATTAAAACATTTCTTTTGCTGTCTTAACAATATTCTCCGAAGTAAAGCCATACTCTGCAAGTACTATATTACCGGGTGCAGAAGCTCCAAATTTGTCAATGGAAATAATTTTTCCCTGTCTGCCGACAAAGCGTTCCCAACCCATGGATATTCCTGCTTCAACAGCAATGCGTTTTGAAATAGCTTTTGGGAGGATTCTTTCCTGATAGACTTCAGGGGATTGAGAAAAAAGTTCCCAGGAAGGCATACTTACTACTCTTGTGCTGATTCCATCTTTTTCAAGAGTTTTAGCAGCATCTATACAGATATGTAGTTCTGCTCCCGAGCCTATAAGAATAAGCTCGGGATCTTTATCAGAATCTTTTACCACATAAGCACCATTACTGACATTCCCGTTACCCTTAGGTTGATCAAGGGCTTTATCAAGAACAGGAAGTTTCTGGCGGCTCAAAATAAGAGCGGTTGGTGCATCAACAGCTTTAAGAGCAATTTGCCATGCCTGGGCTGTCTCGTTGAAATCCGCAGGTCTGATAACATTTAACCCGGGGATTGCTCTAAGGGATGCAACATGCTCCACAGGTTGATGTGTGGGACCATCTTCTCCCACTGCAACGCTGTCATGGGTAAAAACATAGATAACCGGAAGTTTCATTAAAGATGCAACTCTTATTGCAGGGCGCATATAATCGGCAAACACAAGGAAAGTACCGCCGTATGGTCGGATTCCACCATGGAGAAACATGCCGGACATAATAGAGCTCATTGCATGTTCTCTGACACCAAATCTTATGTTTCTTCCATTATATGACTCTTTTTGAAATACGTCTTCATCATCAAGATATGTTTTGTTAGAAGGAGCTAAATCAGCGGAACCGCCCATGAGTGTAGGCAGGTTTTTAGCAATGGAATTTAATACTTTACCCGAGGCAGCCCTTGTTGCAATTGGGCCATCAGATGGAGAAAGAGTCGGTATTTCTTTGTCCCAGCCAGTAGTTAAAAATCCGCTGACTGTATCAAGAAAGCTTTCGGCAAGTTCAGGGAATTTAAGTTTATATTGATCATAAACAGATTGCCATTTATCTTCTTCTGCCTGGCCTTTGGTTAATGCTTTTCTGCAATCATCCAAGGCTTCCGGTGGAACATAAAAATCTATGTCTGTTGAAAACCCAAAGTTTTCTTTTACAAGTTTTATCTCATCTTCACCAAGAGGTGCGCCATGGGCATCGGATGTGCCTTGTTTGTTCGGACTTCCAAAAGCAATCTCGGTTTTGCATTTAATAAGAGTTGGTTTTTCTGTCTCATCTTTTGCATCCTGAATTGCTTTATGAATTTCATCAAGATTATTGCCATCCTTTACCACAATAACATGCCAGTTCATGCTTTCAAATTTAGCTTTTATATCTTCACTGGAGCTAATGTCTGTTTTCCCTTCAATAGTGATAGAATTATCATCATGAATTAAGATAAGTTTACCAAGCCCAAGGTGGCCTGCAAGGGAAACAGCTTCCATTGAAACACCTTCCATCAAATCCCCGTCTCCACAGATTACATAGGTGTGATGATCAATAATTGTTTTGCCCTCTTTATTAAACCTTGCAGCAAGATGGCGCTCTGCCATTGCCATACCAATACTGTTTGCAACGCCTTGTCCAAGTGGGCCTGTGGTGGTTTCTACACCTGTTGTGTGTCCAAATTCCGGATGCCC
>JAIOSM010000431.1 GCA_021107575.1 Desulfobacteraceae bacterium
ACACTCACATCAGCAAAGGGAACAATTCTACCAAACAGCGAACCAATATTGAGAATATATCCTGCTTCTTGCGTCTTGATTAACGGAAGAAGTGCTTTAATACAATAGTACGCTCCATAAAAGTTTATCTTGAAATGACGTCTCATTTCCTGATTGGAAATTTCTTCCGATACTCGATATACACCAATACCAGCGTTATTAATGAGCACATCCACATAGCCGTACTTTTCCTTTATTCTGGCGGTCATACCGGCCACTTCGTCCTCAGAAGTAACATCACAACAAACAATGAGAGGAAATTCTTTCGTAATTTTTTCAATCTCAGCTCCCACCTTTGTTAATCGCTCTTTCGATTGGGCAACCAGTACAACATGAGCACCGCTCCTGCTCAAGTGAAGAGCTATTTCCCTACCTAATCCACTGGATGCTCCAGTAATAATGATGACTTTATCTTTAATCTTCATAACTCCCGCCTGCCAAGTAGAATACTGGTGCTTTTGTTAACAGCTATATTTTTGATAAAATACTGCTTGATAAATTTTGTTGGATCTCCATTTTTTTTTGCTACTTTTTTTTTAGCCATAAGTACCCCTCACTTTAATAAAATTTCACATCATACTACTATGATTCATAATGATATTACAAAAAAATTACTTCTTATTTTGATAATACACAATTAATTCATCAATCCATTTAATCAAGTCGCGGAACAACATTCGATACAGTTTCATGATCGCCTTAGCTTCTGTCGGGACATCTCGCAACTCAAAAAAATCATTATCTACATCATTCTTGCTACCGATAAAGCTCATTTTTAAATCTTGGAGCATTCCTAAGGCAGTCTTTTTATTAACAAGACTCAAGTTTACTATAAGTGCGTTGAAATCAAAAAATAATTTGCCAGGATTAACGGAAAACCGCTTCATTAGCCCGAAATGATATTCCTCCCCTGATTTTGTTATGCTGTAAATTATCTTTTCCGGCCTTTCTCCTTCTTTAATAATCTTACCTGAAAGATAATTTTTAACAGCCAATTTCTTTATGTTTTGATATATTGTTGGAGAACCAACTTTTACCCATTTTTTCATTCGCTTAAATTCAATATACCGGACAATTTCATAGGCACTCATAGGTTTTTTTTTCAAAAAACCAAGTATTATTAAATCTATGGAAGACACAATTCCTCCTCATTATTTTTTAATCGGTATCAATTTTTTTATTAAAACTACTATGGCTTATAGTAGTATGTTCGATAATAGAAATCCAGCATTTTTTTATTTTTTTTAAAAAAGGTCGCATAAGTTTTTTTAAGCGTACTAAAATTTTTTTTAACGGTTAAATTTTAATAATTGGACTCATTTATTCGCAACAACTTATGGTATCTATAAAGACAAGTAAAAATTAAAAAACCCGTAGACTTCCAAACTCATTAATCACTGGACAGAAACTCAAAGATAGCTTGCATTATTTTTGAGATATGAAATTTGTCCAAAATGCTGTTACTGTAAAATTTATTCCATTAAAAGTGGCAGAACTTAAAAAAATGCTATGGTTGAAACTATACTCAATAGCTTTTGATTTTATATTTGCAAATATCCATTGACAGAAAATATTACCCATATTATGTTATATCAGTTATCGATATCGATAATTGATAATATGGAGAGAAATTATGCCAGAACCAGATAAAACGATAGAGAACATTGTTAATCTAGAGAAAACAAAACATAAACTTGGAGGAAATATTCTTTCTTTGGGCATGGTTTCCCTTTTTACAGATCTGTCCAGCCAGATGGTCTACCCGCTTATTCCTACATTTCTTGCTCTCATGGGGGTTTCTCCGGCAATCCTCGGATTAATCGAAGGCGTTGCAGAATCTACTGCTTCTTTGTTCCGGACTTTTTTCGGGCGCCTGTCAGACAAGCTTCAAAAGAGGAAAATATTTATCATATGGGGCTATGGTCTATCTGCCATCTCCCGACCATTTTTCTACATTGCAAGTCACTGGACTACTGTCATGGCCATTCGATTTTCAGACAGGATTGGGAAAGCAATTAGAACCCCGTCAAGGGATGCGCTCATCTCCACATCAATACATCCATCTATTCAGGGTAAGGCTTTTGGTTTTCACAGAGCAATGGATAGAATCGGTGCCATTGGCGGCCCTCTGCTTGCCATGCTTATTCTTTATCTTCTGCGTGATACCATGTCAGAACTCGACGCTCTCAAGACAATGTTTCTTATTTCCGTTATACCAGGGCTTATAGCTCTTATTTTTATCAAGTTCACAAAAGAAACCAGGGTTATCAAAAAAGCTATGGATAAGAAAAAGAAGACAGCTATGCTTAGTGCACCTTTCATTCTTTTTCTGGTAGCCAATGCTTTTTTTACATTGGGCAATTCATCCAATGCATTCCTTATTCTTAAGGCGCAGGAAGTCGGTATTGCCATATTCCTTATTCCTATTCTCTGGATGGTGTACAACATTGTTTGCACCATATCATCGCCAATCCTTGGTTCCCTCTCGGATAAGATTGGCAGAAAGCCGATCATTGTTACTTCCTTTATCTATTACTCAATTATATATGTGCTCTTTGGTTTTGCCAATCAGGCATGGATGGTCTGGCTGCTTTTTGCAGCCTATGGAATTTTTTATGGATTATCTGATGGGATTTTCAGAGCCTATGTGGCAGATATAGTGGAGGAAGAAAACAGGGCTACTGCCTATGGAGTTTTAAACACTGTCATTGGTATTTCCCTGCTTCCTGCATCTGTGCTTATGGGTTTGATCTGGACTCAATTTAATTCACAATCAGCATTTATTATTGCCGCAGGTCTCGGTATGGTCGGCTTTATCATATTTCTGATTAGCTTGATAGTAACAAAGCAACCGAAAAAAGCTTGATAAGGAGGTAGAATGCCACAGCAGATAAATGAGCTATCTGATAAACTGGTAAGAAAGTTTTTTCTAGGATTTATAAATCTTCATATACTTTTTCATGCCAAAAAAGAGCCCATATATGGCAAGGAGTTTAAGAAAGAACTTGAAAGGCACGGGTACGATATATCCTTTGGAACCCTTTATCCTATTTTTCACAATCTTGAAAAAGATGGCTATCTGGAGATAGAGGAGAAAAATATAAAAGGGAAAATGAGGAAGTACTACACAATAACAGAGAATGGCAAAGAGGTCCTTGACTATTCCATAGAAAGAGCAAGAGAACTCTTTGATGAATTATTCGAATAACTGGTATTAGAAATCCTGAACAGGTTTTGTTTATCCTATAAGTTCTTTTATTGCTTTTAATAATTCTTTTATTTCAACAGGTTTGGAAAAAGTATATTGTGCGCCGAAATTTTTTGCCAATTTCAGGTATTCTTTAGGGTTTACAAAGCCACCACCGGATAAAGCAATTATTTTTATATCTTTAAATTCTTTGCGTAGTTTTCTGATGGCTTCCAGACCTTCCATTTCAGGCATAACTATATCTGTGATAATTACGTCAGCAAGGGTTTCTTTATACAGCTTTATTCCTTTTCTCCCATCAGATGCAGTGGTGACTCTATACCCTTCACGTTCAAGAGTCAGGCAAAGCATTTTTAGTATCTGTTCATCATCATCTATAATTAAAATATGAGCCATTATTATGATTTCTCCTTGTCAAGAATTTTTCTGATGGCCTGGGCAATCTCTTTTAGAGCTATTGGTTTTGCGATATATGCCTTAATCCCCATAGCTTGGGCTGTTTCTTTATCAATTAATTCACTGTAGCCGGAACAGAGAATAATTTGTATATCAGGCTTTATTTTTAAAAGTTTGACAGCAAGTTCAGTGCCGGTAATGTTTGGCATGGTCATGTCAGTAATAACAAGATCAAATTTGTCAGGTTCTTTTTTGAAAGCTTCTAAAGCTTTTTGGCTGTCAGTGTATGAAACAACGTGATAACCGAGCCTGCTTATTAGCTGCTCAGTCATGTCAGCAATTTGTTCATCATCGTCTACCAATAAAATGTTTTCCCTGCCCCTTGGAATTAGTTCGGAAGATGTACTGTGTTGCTCAATACTGTTTATTTTATCAGCAATCGGCAGAAAGATATGGAATATAGCCCCTTTTCCCGGCTTACTTTCTGCAACAACATCTCCATCATGGTCTAAAATAATGCCATGCACGACTGAAAGCCCCATACCCGTGCCTTCACCCACTTTTTTTGTAGTGAAATAGGGATTGAAGATTTTTCCCATAACCTCGCTGCTCATACCGTGCCCGGTATCCTTTACTGTGAGCTTGACATATGTTCCTGTATGAAGATCAGGATATCTGATCAAATCATCAGAACTAATCTTTTTTTGTTTAAGAGTAAATTTCATGACTCCGCCTTTTTTTCTCATGGCATGGGAAGCATTGGTGGCAAGGTTCATTATTACCTGATGAATCTGTACTGTATCAGCAAAAATCGGCATACAATTTTTATCAATATTTACTTTAAGCTCAATGGTGGATGGTATTGAGGTTTTTAATAGTTTTACTACTTCTTCTATAATAGATTGAATTTTGACAGGTTTTTTTTCAGTTTTAGTTTGCCGGCTAAAAGCAAGGATATGCTGAACCATCTCCTTTGCCCTGTTTGCAGCTATTAGAATTTGATCAAGATTAGATTTGTTCTGGCCGTCTTTCAGCATATCAGCAATAGTTAATTCAGTAAATCCAATAATTGAAAACAGAACATTATTAAAATCATGGGCAATACCACCTGCAAGCGAGCCTATTGCCTCCATTTTTTGGGCTTGTTTAAGCTTTTCTTCAAGTTCAATTTTAGTTTTTTCAGCTCCTTTCCTGATAGTGATATCTATTACATTTCCAAGAAAATAATTTGGATTTCTATTTTTATCTCTAATAAGAGTGGCGCTCAATATGCCATAAACAGTTTTCCCGGTTTTATGGATAAATCGTTTTTCCATCTGAAAGGAACCAAGCTCTCCTTTCCCAAGCTTTTCCTGCTTTTCAATATTTTTTGGCAGATCATCAGGATAAGTAATCTCTTTTAAAGTTTTTCCAATAAGTTCATTTTCTGAATATCCAAGCATATTACAATATGCATTATTAGCCTGTTTTATTTTAAAATCTAAAGAGACTATTGCAATACCGGTTTGGGTTGATTCATACATACTGCGAAATTTTTCTTCGCTCTCCCGCATTGCCTCTTCTGCCGCTATTCTGTTTTTAAGCATTGTATTTGTCAAGACAGCAATCTCTCTGAATTCTTGTAATTCAAGCTGGTCAGGATCAATGGTAACAGAATCAGTACTTGCTTTTTTTAAAAAAGATGAAAATATATTTATCGATTTTTGGATCTGTTTTAAGATCCGTTTAGACCATAACCAGATTAAGATCAATAATATTATAAGAACAAAGAGACTCCTGATAACCTGATCTTTGAGATGTGCCTCCATTACTGCTTGCTTATCAGTCATTGTTTTATCAATTACATCTGTATAGAAACCTGCACCAACGATCCATTCCCATTCCGGTATTCCAATTACAAATGAAATTTTGGGTGACGGCGTGGATTTATTTAGTTTGTGCCAGGAATATTTAACAAAACCTCCATTTTGGTTTTCAACAGCTTTTCGTTGTTCCTGGATAAGTTTCACTCCGTTAGGGTCGGTAAGATTACAAAGATTATCCTGACCTACGGTAATTTTGCCATTGGAGAAAAGCGGGTCCCCTTTGTAAGTGCTCCCAAAAAAATACCCATCTATGCCAAATCGATGTTCAGCAAGGCGGCTAACCAGGTTATGCTGTATCTGGGTTTTAGCTTCATCAAGATATGAGCCGGTACCAAGATACCATTTCAGTGGTTTAAAATATTTTATAAAAGATATTTTAGGAAAGGATATATCCAGATCATCGCCTGGTTTGAACCAGTAATGTGTAACAAAACCTTCATTGGATTCATTGATAACTTTGATTTCATCCTGCATTACAAAATTGCCTTTTGAATCCTGTAAATTGATTACATTTTTACCTTCTACTTCAGGTAGTACAGGATAGAGAATTTCAATACCATCCATTGAACCTGCAAAATAATATCCCTGCCCATTATCAAATCTTATGGGTCTTAATGCATCTTTGATCATTTTCTCAATTTCATCAGGAGTTTTTGATTCTATATTTTCTTTGTAGATGTTTAAAGCAATTTGATGGGCTGCATATACTCTGTCTTTAAGTGTAACTTTGAGTATATTTTCAACTTGACTTTTTCTGAGTTGAATAAGTCTGACACGATTATTTACTTCCTGTTTAATTAGTGCT
>JAIOSM010000513.1 GCA_021107575.1 Desulfobacteraceae bacterium
CAAGGATGACTGAGGAAATGGGAATTCTGGTTGCCGGTTTTACCATTGCGCGTATGCTATCGAGCGGAGGAACATCCTTCAGGATGACACCGACTGGGATGGGTTTGTTCGTCGCCTATCTCATCTTGGTCCATCTTTTTAATATCGGTACAGGCACTATTTTCCTTGAGGCTCTTAGGCTGTCATTTGGACGCTGGTCTATGGTCCGGATGGTCCGGGATGAATGCCGCCCTGTACTGGCTGAGGGGTCTTATGGACTCAAGTAACTTGAATGCCCTTCAGACCATCTTGTTCAAGCAAGGCGACAGGCGAGATGGCATTGTAAAAGGGATATATGTCCCGGCCTTAAAGGCTATTATTGATGAGATATTGGATTCTGAGATTCCCTTTGCTCATGATCCTTCTGATTTTGGCTATTGCAGAACCTGCTCTTACAGCAGGCGGCTTTGCAAGGTCGGATAAATGAGGGCCTGAAAGGATGTTTTGGAAAAACATCAAAAATCCAGCGGGCTATTTGCTTCTTTTATTGTCAAACTTTTGATTGTATGAGTATAAATCATAGTGGTTCGCACATTGATAATATGAATTTTATGGAGTTATCAAGCTAGAATTAACATAAAATATTCAAATAGCGCTTCTCAAGCTTTTTTGATTTTGGTATATATCAGAAAAACTATATACTAACTGGTTGTGCAGATTAAAATCGAGGTTCAATATGAATAATTTTGATAAAGCTATTCATCAAATTTATGACTGTAGACAAGGATTCATTCTTATTGGACTTACAGGAAGGACAGGTTCGGGTTGTAGTACTGCGGCCTCAATACTTTCTTCAGATGTTGGCAAATTAGATTTGCCTGAACCAACAATGAGAGGTCTAAACTTAAACGAAGAAAGAAAATATAAAGTTATATACAATTTTGCTAAATCAAATTGGATAAAATTCAAATGGATTAAAATAAAAGACGTAATAACTTCATTTATCATAGAGTCAACTTTAGAAAATTTTTTAGATTTTGTTTCAAGTGAATTGAGTAGTGATATAAATAAAAAAGAAGATATAGATAAAAAATTAAAAACAGAATGTGGTGAAGAGTTCAACAAACTACACGAAAAAAAGCTTTCTGGATTCACAAATTCTGACGATGAGTATAAATTTTATTTTGATGAATTGCCTCCTTTTACTGACCATATAAAAGAAAGCATAAATAAAATAACAGAAGACAATTACACAAGAATCTATCAGAAAATTGGAAACAATATTAGGTCTTCTGGGCATGCTATCGACTCAACTTACACACATGATAAAATATTTTCTATATCAGAAAAAGTAAACCAGCTAATAAAAATTTTTACTAAAAAAAACAAGCCAAGTTTAAAAAACCCTGTAGCTGTAGCTATAGCAATAGATAGCCTGAGGAATCCATTTGAAGCTTTGTTCTTTAGAGAAAGATATTCCGCGTTTTACCTGATGGCAATAAATACTCCAGATGATTCAAGAAGGTTAAGGCTCCAAAAACAACATAATTTCGATGACCATCAAATTGACGACCTGGACAAACAAGAGTATTCCGGCAAAAAAGATAATAAAGATAAATTTATCTCCCAAGACATACAGAAATGTTATGACTTGTCAGATATTCATATTAATAATCCACAAATTGGCGAAGAAGACTACACCTTGCTGGCCAGCCAACTGGCAAAATTCGTAGCCTTAATAATGCACCCTGGCCTAATTATGCCAACAAGCATTGAGCGGTGCATGCAAATAGCCCATACTGCAAAATTAAACTCTGGCTGCTTGAGTCGACAGGTTGGGGCTGCTGTGACAGATGAAAATTTTTCTATTAAGGGAATTGGCTGGAATACTGTAGCAGAAGGACAAACGCCATGCTTGCTGAGGGATGTTAGAAAGTTAATTGCAAATGACGACAAAGAGTCTTTTAGTGATTACGAAAATAATAATATAAAATTCAGAAAAAAAATAAAAGATAGTTTCAAGAATGTTGGATCAAGAGAAATATGCGAGAAACTAAAGGGGCGAAATGTCTCATATTGCTTTAAAGATTTTAAAAATTGCCTAGATGGCCATAAAAATCAAGTACATACTCGTGCATTGCACGCAGAAGAAAATGCCTTTTTGCAGATAACTAAATATGGAGGTCAAGGAGTTTTAGGTGGCATCCTTTTTACAACATCGAGTCCGTGCGAATTATGTGCAAAAAAAGCATATCAGCTTGGTATTAAAAAAGTATATTACATCGATCCTTATCCTGGCATCGCAAATCAACATATTATTTCAGCAGGAATGAAATCACCCATGCTAGAGCTTTTTTCGGGTGCTATTGGTAGAGCTTATCATCAATTATATGAGCCTATAATTCCCTATAAAGATGAACTCCAAAATATTATAGGATTCCATGTCACAGACCAGTACAAAGAACTTGAGAAGAAAAACAAAGAACTTGAACAGCAAGTAGCAGACTTGAAATTAGAGTTAAAAGAATAAAAAAATCACACACATCGGGATAGGGAGGAGCCTCACAGCTCCCCCCTCCCACACCACGCAGCGTACGGGTCCGTACTGCGCGATTCGGCTGATCAGGCAGAATCAGATCCAGGGAAACACAAGTCCGAGTGATTTGAACCAAGCATCAGGCAAGGCGATCTGTACCCATTTGACTTTGCTCATTCGCCAGGGGCCTTTTCGGGCGCAGCCGGTTGTGAGTGC
>JAIOSM010000217.1 GCA_021107575.1 Desulfobacteraceae bacterium
CAATATATTCACATGAAACCTTTTTTATTAATTATGCAGGGCGTAATCTTTTTTCTCTTTTTGTAGGTTTAATACATGCCTCAGTTATTGGAGGAGCACCGGTTTATGCTCCATCGGATAAGCTTATAGCGACCACAACAGGAATGTTGATTCAAGGTGGGCAGTCAGGTCAGGTTTTTGGACCAATTGTACTTGCATGGATTGTCTCAACAACCGGAACCTGGAGTACAGGCTTCTGGTTTTTAGGAAGTGTTGCAGGAATAGGCGTCGTTTTCAGTTTTGGTCTTGCAAAACTCAAAAACGAATAAGACCAGAACTAATTATCTGCCATACTTATCATCAAAATTATTCCAGAAGTTTCTATCTTTATCTCTCCAGCCTTTTCCAAAAGCTTTGTCAAAGAATGGCTTTAAGTTAGAAAACCATGCTCCATTGCCCTTTTTCCCTTTAAAATTACTTTTTATAACATCTGCAATATGATTAGCAATATTGGCAAGTTCATCTTTTGGGACATAAGCATCTGCACCCTTTTCAATGGACTCTTTAAGATTTTCCGGGGTAAGCGCATGGGCTGTAAGCATTAAAGCCGGGATATCCCTTTCTCTTGCAAGGTCTAGCAGATCATATCCCTGAATACCCATGATATCCAAAATTGCAATATCATATTTATTTTCATTAAGAAGTTTTTTTGCTGTCTCAAAATCCGGAGCAGTGTCCAAAGAACACATATCAAGAAGTTCTTCAATTGTTTCAATGATATCCGGTTCATCATCAACTATTAAGATTTTCTGATCCTTTAAAATATCCTCTGTTGATAATCGCGTAAGATCCCAGTTCACAGTTGTAACAGGACAAGATGCCTTAAGAATTACATAACTTGAAATCGAACCTAAAAGAACCTTTTGTGCTCTGGATTTTGTCCTGACGCCAAGAAAGATGTGTGCAATATCATTGTCATCAGCAAATTTTACAAGATCTTCTCCAGGGGAAAGTCCACGCACGCTCTGCCGGGCATCACACTCAACACCAGCATCCTGCATAAAACTTGCAGCAAAATCCAGATTGTCCTGAGCTTTCTCAATGTCAGATCGTTTTTCAGAAGTCCCGCCTTCCATGGAGGTAATTATATAAACAAAAGCGTTAAAAGTTTTGGCATATTCCCTGGCAATAGAAAGAGCTCTTCTGCCAATGGCACCACCATTATATCCAACCATAATTTTCATAAATATTCTCCTAAACTATTCAGTCTACATCCAGCGTTTACGTCGTTTATATGATTTGACATCTTTAAAGGACTTCCTGCCTCCACCCTTGGTGATCCCCATGTAGAACTCCTTAACATCGGGATTGTTCTGTAAATCCTCTGAAGTTCCTTCCAGAACAATTTTACCAGACTCCATAATATAAGCATAATCACATATTGCTAATGCAATCTTTGCATTCTGTTCCACAACAAAAATCGTAGTTTCCAATTCTCTGTTAATACGCTCTATATTTTCAAAAATTTCTTTTACCAGCAGAGGTGCGAGACCAAGCGATGGTTCATCAAGCATCAGCATTTTTGGAGCTGCCATTAGAGCCCTTGCAATGGCAATCATCTGTTGTTCACCACCGGAGGAGTAACCTGCCATCCTGTTTGTAACATTGGAAAGTCTTGGAAAATGCCTATACATGAGTTCAAGATCTTCACGTATTTTTTGATTACCATCTTTCCTTGTAATAGAGCCTACTCTGATATTTTCATTAACTGTCAGATGTTTAAAAACCCTTCTGCCTTCAGGAACCATGACAGCACCTAATTTTACCACATCTGTTCCAAGAAGATTTGTTGTCTCTGTACCATTAAATTTAATAAAACCTTCCTTAACAGCACCATTCTCCGGCTTTAAAAGACCACTGACAGCCCTCAAGGTGGTTGTTTTACCAGCACCATTTGTACCAAGCAAAGCTACAATGGATCCTTTTGGCACACTTAAACTCACACCACGTAACACCTGAACAATATCATTATATACAACTTCAATATTGTTAACTTCCAGCAAATTTTCTTCAGTTGTGTTTTTCATATGCTCTTTTATTCTATTTTAATTAAACTACTTTTTGTTTGAATACAGTGACCAGACCCTATAATCAGATACAGTAATCCGGTCACTGTAATTTATGCTATCTAAACAAATTAAATTTTCTTAATAAATTCTGATGTAATTGGTGCTCCGACTTTTTTAAATACTCCATCAACAGCCTTATATATCTGGAGATAGTCAACACCTGCATGATCATCATTTGAATATGTTACAGGTCCAACGCAGGTAAGAGGATAATAAGCATTATAACCATTCATTGCCTGCATTTCTGCGTAAAGGTTTTCTTTATTTATTTCAAGACCCTTAGCTTTTGCACGTCTGATAACTTCAGTTGCAACCTGGGCAACCATTATACCATTTGCATAGTTGTGAGAATTTGCAGTTTTATCATCACGACTATATTTTTTTGCAAGGGCAAGCTGTGCATCAGTTCCTGCGCCTGGTTCTGAAGTAACAGTGTAGGAAGTTGTCCAGAAATAGCCTTCTGCTGCATCTCCAGCAAGGGCAATAAGATCGTTTCCACCGGTATAATGTGCGCCCATGAATGTGATTTTACCTGCCTCACCAAAACCTTTAGCAGTCAAACCAAGACGACTTGCATCTTTAATCATCGTTGCTACAGGAGACTGGATAGTCTGGCTGATAACATACTGAACACCTTTACTCATGAGGCGTTTTAACATGGCAGTATTATCAAGATCTTTACCATGTTCAACCACTTCAACAATTTCAATATTAAGACCTGCTTTTACAGCAGCCTGTGTGTCTGCAAGAGGTCCACGGCCGAAAGCAGAAGGATGGAGAAAAAGAGCAACTTTTGGTGTTCCACCTTCATGATTATTTGCAACATATTCAGCAAGGCTTATTACTTGTTCTGAATAAGAAGCAATGGGTAAGAAAATATAGTTTGAGTCTACAAGGTTGCCTGCATGAAAAGAAGCAGGAATGCATGGCATTTGTACTTCTTCAAAATCTTTTTTCAATCCAAGAGTACTTCCTGTGGAATAATTCAAATAAAAGACTATGCCTTGCCCAACAAAATCCTCAAAGTTACGTTTTGTAACATCGGTTTTGTATTGATCATCTCTGATAGTACAATCAATAGTATCATCCCCGAGTATTTTTGTGTCATTTACAAACTTAAAATAATCTTCTACACCTTTTGAGTAAGGGTTACCAGCATCTGAAGTTGGTCCGGTTATAGCAAGGGATAAACCAAGTTTATAAACTTGTGCTTTTTCAACCTCTGCTTTTTGTTGAGTGTCCTCTTCTTTTTTTCCACAACTTACTACCAGTAAAAGTGAGAAAACAACCACAGCCAATACCATTAAAAATCTTGTTTTTTTCACAACTGTCTCCTTTTTGTTAATAAAAGTTCTCATGTATTTGGTGATACAATGATCCTTTAATTAATTAGTATTAATAACGGAACGGCCATAACTTGGTGTAGGATTTTGCTATTCTCCACCAGTTTGCAATGCCCCGGGGCTCAAACATTAAAAAAAGTACAATAACAAGACCAAAAGTCAAAGGTCTTAAAGCAGTAGCAAGATTCATACTTGATGGCAGATATTGTGCTGAAAATTCTGCAAGGTTTTCAACCTGAAGGTCAAGAAACTGGATTGCAACAGGACCCCAGAAAGATCCGTTCAAAGTCCCCAAACCTCCAACTATAGCCATGGCAAGATATGAAATAGAATGATGAAGAGTAAAAGATTCAAACCCGACACCTCTGTATAAATAAGCATGTAAACCTCCGGCAACTCCTGCTAAAAAGCCTGCCAGAGCAAAAGCATAAACTTTTGTAAGCCCTGGATGCATTCCCATAGCATCGGCTGCCCTGTCATTATCCCTGACTGCAACAAGACATCTTCCATATCGGGTTTTCAGTAAATTACGTACTCCAAAACCAGATAGCACTATTATGACAAGAATTATATAATACCAGAAAAAATAATGATTTTCTCTTGTGATCGTGCCTGTAAACCAGGTAATCCTCCCTATATAAATTGTCTGTCCCTGATTAAAAAAGGTCATGAATTGAATAAACCATTCAAAAATCATTTGAAAAGAGAGCGTTGCTATTGCAAGATAAAGATGTTTCAGCCTGAGTGCAGGCAGACCTACAATGGCTCCGAAAATAGCTCCTGTAAATCCTCCAAGAAGAATTAAAAGAGGCCAGAAGTGAGTGATAAGAACATGGGAATCACCAAGAACCTGGGAAAAAGATGCAATGGTATATGCACCAATACCTACAAAGGCAGCATGTCCTATGGATATAAGTCCTGCAAATCCCGTTAAAAGGTTAAGACCAATTACTGCAACAATTGCTATAAGAACATTATCAATAACCAGCATATATTTATTGCTCAAAGAAAAAAACATTGGCCACATAAAAAGCAATAAAAGAAAAAATGAAAATATTGATCTGTCAAGATGGGTAGAAAATGTTCTCTGTTCCTGTTTATAGGTTGTGAAATAATTTCCTGTTGCTAACCATTGATTTGATGACATAATTTATACCCGTTCAATTTCATGGATTCCAAACAGTCCATGTGGTTTAAAAAGAAGAATTACTAACAAAACAATATAAGGCATAACATCACCAGTACCGTTAAGTCCCCAATG
>JAIOSM010000253.1 GCA_021107575.1 Desulfobacteraceae bacterium
AATTTTAAGAAGGAACATACCATCGTCAATGGAATATTGGACTTCAGAAAAAGGATTGAATCCCTGCTGAATCAGTTGAGACAAGATTTCCATATTGTCTAGGGGCTGATACCGTTCGGTAAAGACTGCACGAAGTGTATCACCATTGAATCGGCAGAAAAATGTATCCCTATGCCGGCATTCCTGCTCTATCCAGAAATTTAGGTTTCGTGCCTGCAAATATTCAGGACACCGGGACAGATAAGAATATGGCACACGTAAACGGTTGGATAAAAGACGTTGGGCACTTGGTGCAACATCAATTTGTTTCCCTGATACCCACATCTGATTCAGACTGTCAAAAGACATCTCTTGCACTGGCAGGGTTTCATCAAAATGGTTAATAGATTTCTGATGCACTTCATTGATAACGGTTTCAAGTGTTGCTGTTTTAGTCATGGTAATTTCCTTTATTTTATTGGTTTTATGGATGATTTTGTTTGATTTAGGGTGGGCTCATGGCATTGGAATAATGTTATTAATATCCACACAAGGAACAGGTTATTTCAGGCTCTTTTCCGTTCCTTATCGTAATGTCTGATCCAAGATAATATCCGAAGGTAATGTGGTGCCCGCAATCGAGACGGAATTTCTTTCCCTTCAATTTCTGGATAATTTTTTTCAATACCTCTACATCTTGATATGCTTCTTTCTGCTGTTTGGTCATGGCTTCCTCCAAAAAGAAAAGCCACCCAGAACAATGTGCACCAGATGGCTTTCAAATGATAAATTGGGATTTATGAATAAATTATTTTGCAGTTCTCAAGGCTGATTTCCCAAGGTTCAAGATGCTCATTTGAGGAGAAACCTTGATTTAACCAGGAACCGCCATTAAAGCATTCGGGATGATGTTCTCTGTCAAACTCAATAAACAGATTAAAAATGTATTCATCTAATGCCTTACCCACTGAGGGAAAGCCCTCAATTCGCTGGATATTTTCCCAATCCGGAAACAGCATTTTATAGAGTTTAACTATAACTGAACTTTGGTGTTCTGATTCTTCAAAGATTTCCTGCAAGTGTTGTTGCAGATCCCGGATACTTTTAATCCCCTGATTAGTCAGAGGGTTTTGGAAATTGCTTTTAACCATTGCAACTGCATTAGTCATTTTTTACACTCCTTGATTTGTGGTTTCAAAACTAAAAAACCCTTTGGAACTACTCCAAAAGGCTTCTACTGGTTTTTATTGAACTGGGTTTAATTTGTGCTGTCAGAGATAAACTTCTGATACTTCTGCTTTGTTTTCTCCAGGAATCCATGCTCCGCAAAACTGTAAAAATCTTTGCCGATAATGAGATGGTCATGTAACGCAACATCAATACTGGAAAGAGCTGCATTGATTTGGGCTGTAATCATGAAATCACTGGAAGATGGGGTAATATCTCCTGAAGGATGGTTGTGAGAAAGGATTATTGCAGTCGCTTTTAACTCCAGCACTTTTTTAACAATTTCCCGTGGATACACTGCTGATGTTGTAATCGAGCCTGAAAATAATTTTTCAATTTTGATAATCTTGTTTTTTGCGTCCAGAAAGATACAGTACATTTTTTCGATGTCGTCATGCCTGGCAAAGAAAGGCTTCATGATATTGCAGACCTCCTGGGCATTTGATAAAGCATTGCCTTTACTGGATTCCTTAATCATTGAAGTAAAATGCCCGGATTTAAGGTCCTCCCAAAAGCTGGTTATTTTCTTTGTCTTTCCTGAACTGTTTGAATGTTTTTCCATTGTTTAAGTCTCCTGTTTTAGAAATTAAAAAAACCTTCTCTGGATCATTCCAGGAAGGCATCATTTGATTGAAATACGGCTTGTTTGATGATTTTAAGCGATATGCTCCCGCAACTGTTTTATGGCATTAAAAGGGGCTAAATCTTCTCTTCCAAGCACTTCTTTGACTTGATGGTTTTCAAAGAAAATATCACCGGTTTTTTCAGCACCTTCAAAGATTTCCAGACCGATGTATCCAAGCCTGGAATTGGTAGATAAAACATAGGTTTCCAGACCTTCCCGGTAGATATCCAGGACATCACTATAACCGGCAGAAAGTTTATGCGTGTGCTTACCGGATCTGTCCCTGAATGTGATTTCAAGGCAGGGATTAAATCTCCCGGCTTTGATCATGTCCTCGGTACTCTCCTTGGTGATACTGTAATGATTGATTCTGCGCATTGGAAACTCCTTCCAGATAAAAATCACAATGCTCGCAAAAAGATTTATCCTTGCAGGCATCACAAATTTTACCCTTGTCTAATGTTGCTCCAAGGTGATCAAAAATACTCGCCATTGTTTTGGTCATTGGCATCTGGCATCCCCAGGCTATTCTTCTCAAGAGTGCGCTGTGATGTTGGGTTAATTCTGGAGTGTATGCCATGTCCAGGTTCCTCCATTTGCTTCATCTCTGGGGTCTGTAATGATTCCACCGGCTCTTCTGATCAATTCAATTTCTGATGCAGGTCTGGGTTGCCAATAACAATCGCATTCAACCTCAAGGCACCCCTGAATCTTGACGGATTTAAGCTCTTCCAAGGATACATAGCCCCATTCAGCCATTTCAAGATCTCCGTTGAGGATGCAAAATCCAAACATTGTATCCACATGATCACTTTCAATAATGAACCAGTGGCAGGTTCCAACGAAAAAATGGAAATGGATTGTTTTATGTTCTGCCGGGATATGCTCTGTGGCATATAACGCCGGTATTTTAGCCAATTGTTCTTTTTGAGGTGAATTCCACATGATTTTTTCTCCTATTTTGTGGCTGGATTTCAGCCGTTTAAGTGCTGTATAAATTTGGACGATTCAACTCTATTAAGATCGTTTAAACCCTTGTTAAACAGTCGATTAATCTGCTTTTTCAAGTCTTCCATGGTCATTCCTTTCCTTCCTGAAATATTTAGGATAAAATCCTTTTGTCGCTGAGTAATAGGCCTGTCTTCGTGATAACTACCGGTACGAAATACCCCAGGAGGAAGGTTGTAATTATGGCAATCTGACATGGCAGGCACACTGTTTTTATTACAACCTGACATCTTGGTTAAAGTATGCTGATGGGTTTTAATAAAGATGCCTGTCAATCCCGCTACTCGGATGGTGGCATCTATCATTGCTGATTTAACTGCCATTTTGATGCTGGTGTTCAAGTTCCAGCCGTCCTGCTTAATGTGCCTTGCACCGGAGCCTTCTGCCACAACAGTACCGTTGGATGTTCTCAACTCGCATTTCAAAATTACTGTCTGGATCTCCTGCCGATGTACAGCTCCAAGCTCATATTGATGAACATTAGGAAAATGAACTGAAAGACCGA
>JAIOSM010000086.1 GCA_021107575.1 Desulfobacteraceae bacterium
AAAAAAACATATCAAATCATTCAATTAAAAAAGAGATTTTTCAGTTTAGCTCCCAAATCAAAGCTGATACCGGGCAGAATTTAAGTGACCAAAACGCAATCTTTCATTTTAATCAGCTGAACAAAGGAGATAAAGCCTTATTAGTTTATAATGGTACCCCCATTTCGGAACTTTCCTTTGATGAAGCCAATGAACTTATCGGCACAGACGGTTATTTTGGAATTGCTAAAACATCTCAACGCATTATTGATTTTGTGATCAAAGGAGCAGGGGATGATATTGATCGGTTAAAGGCTGGGCGGGAAGGTGTTCTGCGTGGATTTGCTGCTGCTGAAAAAGCCTGGGGAGGAAGTCTTCCAGGCATTTGCTGCCAGACAATTGATCAAACCATTAAAGCCTTAGATGATCGTATTGCAGAGCTTGGTGGAAATATTACTGATATAACTGCTTGAATGCTCATGATTGTTTCTGTATGAACACTCTTTGCCTGAAATGATAAAGAGACTGATGATATATTTGTTTAGAGGTTTAGTACAAGGGTTAAGGCTTTTAGCGTTTTGCTGAAAGCCTTCTCTTGTTATATATTTATAATTTGTTGAATTATTTCCAATCAAACTCTTTTGATGTGACAGTGTGTTCCATCCTTTGAATTCTTTTTTCAATATTTTCGAATTTTCTTTTTATTCTTTGAATTGCAGACTCTCTTGATTGTGTATAGCTGTTATAAAATTCATGGTCATTTTCAGTGTGAAAAGGAGCAACAGGTTCTAATTTGATTATCAGGCCTGCAATTATGTACATCACACCAACCGGCCAAAATCCGGTAAATAAAAATAATAGTAGTGTAATGATTCTGGTCCAGAATACGCTAATGTTAAAATATTCTGCAATGCCTCTGCAAACCCCCATAAAAACACTTCTTCTGGAGCGGTATAGCCCGTTGCTGGAAAGGTTCCCTCCCAGTCGTTGTTTTATATCTTTAAAACGTCTATTGAATCTGTGGCGCCTTTTATATTTATAACCCTTCATTGTTGAAATCCTTTTTTCTACGGTCGAGTAAAATAGTTTCAAGTGTTTCGACCCGTTCTTCCATTTTAGATAATCCATGATATATATCCTGGATCATTTTAGCCTCTTCTGCGTTAGCAGTTTTTTCTTTTTTTGAGAAACCCCCGGTTTTGGCAGTCTTAATAATCCCGATAATCAGAAGACCGATTGTGAGAAGAATCAGTATTGCTCCTCCTATGCTGATTGCTATTATAAGCGCTATAGTCATGGTTATAAAGCTCTCCTATTGTTTGTTTGATTTTTATTTATCAATTTTATCAGTTTTTTTAACAGATTGGGAGTCTTTTAATTTATTGAGTTGTTCTTCGATTTCATCATCTGCTACCAGATTTTCAAATTCATCTTCAAGGGAAGATGGCTTGCCAAAGTTAATAAGATCTGCTTCAGCTTCCATCCTTTCAATGTGATTTTCAAGTTCATCAAATTTTTGGACTATTTCTGCGCTGTCTGCTCTTCTGATTTCTTCTTGAGCTCTTTTTTTGCCTTGTGCTCTTCTGTGCCTCTGGACAAGGATGCGTTGTTTCTCTCTTGCAGTTTTTAGCTTCCCTTCAAGGGTCTGTATGTCACTTTTGTATTGATCGACTATTGTCTCTAACTCGCTTGTTTCCACTTCAATTGATTCTGTTTTTTGTGAGTATCTTCTTTTTTCTTTTAAGGCCTCCCGTGCTAAATCATCCCTTCCTTTTTTAACGGCAAGCTGTGCTTTTGTTTCCCAAAAGTCTTCTCTGTCCTTAATTTCATCAAGGACTCTCAAAGTCTTTTTATGGGTAGCTATAGTGTTGGCGCATGAAGCTTTGATCTCAATAAGGGTGTCCTCCATTTCTCTTATCATAAGTTTGATAAGTTTTTCTGGGTCTTCGGCTTTATCAAGCATGGAGCTGATATTTGATGTTATGATGTCTCTAAATCTTGTAAAAATACCCATTTGTGTTCTCCTTTTTAATATTAATAATTTATTTTAGTTGTTTATATTTTGTATTCATATTGCTGATATAGCATTTAATGTGCCAAGGGGAGCAAGCTATTAATTATACTATAATTTCAATAGCTTATCTTGATTGACATAGACGTTTTGTTGTGGTAATATTAACCGAAATATGGGTATTTTAACCGAAAATGTGTTTGGTAAACGACAATATTTTGTCTTTAGGAGAATTGCATGGGTTTTTCTGATGGAGATCAAAATAGTTCTGTAGATTTCTCAATGTCAGAAGCTATAGGTCAATCCGAAGCATTTTTAGAATTTCAGGAACAAGTTTCAGCAGTTGCGCCTATTGACAGACCTGTTTTGATTTTAGGAGAACGTGGAACTGGAAAAGAACTTGCTGCCACAAGAATACATTTTTTATCAAAGAGATGGCAGAAACCTTTTATAACGTTAAATTGTTCAGCATTAACTCCAACATTAATTGGTTCGGAATTATTCGGGCATGAAAAAGGCGCATTTACTGGTGCTATAACAAGCCACCTTGGAAGATTTGAGAAGGCATCTGATGGAACTTTGTTTCTGGATGAAATTGGTTCAATACCAATGGAAATTCAGGAAAAGATACTGCGTGTAGTTGAGTATAAGAGTTTTGAAAGAGTTGGAGGCTCAACATCTATTAATGCAGATGTTAGAATTGTTGCTGCCGCTAATGTCAATTTAGCATTACTTGCAAAAACTGAAAAGTTCAAACAGGATTTATTGGACAGATTATCATTTGAAGTAATATATGTGCCTCCATTGCGTAATCGCAAGGAAGATATAATTGTTTTATCAAATCATTTTGCACACAGAATGGCATTTGAGTTGAGTTGGTCAGATACCGGAGTTTACACAATCTGCTGTAAAGGCCCTTGAAGGATATTCATGGCCTGGAAATATCAGAGAACTTAAAAATGTTATTGAACGGGCTGTATATAAGTCAAAAAATCATAAAATCAGTGAAATCATTTTTGATCCATTTATTTCTCCATATTCAAAATATCTAGAACCTGCACAGCTTATAAATACAAGTTTGCAAGAATCTGATGTAAAGAATGGCTTAAATCAAACTGAAGATCATACTGAATTTTTTGACTCCATACTTGAAAAACCTTTCAAAGATGCTGTGAGAGAACTTGAACTGACCATGCTTACAAATGCTTTAAAGAAAGCTCAATATAATCAAAAAAAAGCAGCAGCGTTGTTGGGACTCACCTATGATCAGTTTAGAGGACTGAAAAGAAAATATTATAATGAGTTATGAATATATGTTTTACAGAGTAATCCTGCCCCTCTCAAAACAGAGGGACAGGCATTAATCTATTCTACATCAAACCAACAAATATTTTTACTTCCTCTGTTGTCATGTCATAGACTTCAAAATCAGTTTTGTAGTTTCTGGCAAGTGTGTGTTGCCAGATATATTGCCATACATTGATAACCTTATCTTTATTGTCAGCTATAAATACAGCATATTTGCCGGCAGGAATTGTTGCAAAGGCATTTATGGGTTTAGTTATTTTGATATCTTCAACCTGGGCACCCAACAGGAAGGTATATTTGCCGTTTTCATCACTTTCATATTCGGTATAGATTGCATACATGCTTGTTGAAGGGATTTTATTTTCAATGGTCTCTATTATGTTATCATTGAAGAATTGCCCCCAGAGCTGTAGTATAAGGGAGATCCCTTTTTGATTATCCGTGATTATTTTGATGCCGGCAATTTTCATTTCATTGATTTGTTCAATTGTGTGTTCCATTCTTTCTCCTTAATAATTATTAATATAAAGCTTAATTGCTTGAACAGATAATATATTATTAAGGCAGGTTAATTCTTGACATTTTGTCTCATGATTAAAATTGAAAAAATGGGATGGCTATTTATAATCTTGAATAATTTTCAAAGGAATATAAATATCCACCTCAGAGTAATCGTCAGAATAATTATCCCGTTTAAAAGCATTATTATATAGTTCGAAATCAATACCTTGATTTCTTTCATATTGTGA
>JAIOSM010000241.1 GCA_021107575.1 Desulfobacteraceae bacterium
CGATTACATGATGTCGTCTAATTATTCCTGATCGAGGATCTTTTGATATTTTTTTTGCTGCAAATAAATATTGGAATGCAAATGATTTTACTGAGGTTTCTGACTCAATAGACATTGATTCCGGTAAAGGAATTGCACCATATCCATTTTGCAAGTCAATCTTATGAATATCTCTGACTGTTTCTTTTTCTTGAAGCAAGTCATCTCTTATAGATGCAGGAAGCATAACAATCCGATCTTTCCCATTTTTTGAAGAATGTACATGTATTTTATCAGTTCTAAAATCTATGTCCTGAATTCTTAATCGTAAACATTCCATAAGTCTTAATCCACTGCCATACAAAAGTTTAACCATTAGAAGATGTTTATTCTTCATTAATGAAAAAATTTGGACAAGCTCCTCCTTAGTTAAGGCCACAGGCAGGGATTTAGATTTTTTCAATTTTAACAGTTTTATTGTATCAGGAATTTCTATATCAAGAACTTTTTGATATAGAAAAAACAAAGAATTTAATGCCTGCTTTTGAGTTGCTGGAGATACTCTTTTTTCAATTGCCAGGTAATTTAAAAAAATTTCAATCTCTTTACCTTTCATATCAGCAGGATAACTGCGAGAATTAAAAAATTTTATATATTTAATAATCCAGCCACAATATATTTTTTCAGTATTATAGGCATAATCATAATGTTCTAAAACTTGACCAACCTGATCCATAAGTTTTAATTTTACATCAGGTCTGAATTTTTTTTTATCTTCCATATTTTTTAAATTATATTATTAATCAATTTATTCAACTATATTGATAACTGTTTCTGCACTGTCAAATTTTACTATCATAGTTAACCACTTATTTTTCCAATAAACCCAAAATTTGTTTTTAAGTGAAGGAGTCTTATGTTGTGCAGGATATCCAAGAGCTGCAAGAACTCCGGCTTTTGTCATGCCAACATATGCTTTGCCGTTGTTAATACCTTTTTTATCAAGGATAGAAAAACTGGATAGAGAAAGCTTTTTATTAGATGTAATAAGGTTAATATATTGAGTAACCCCAATTTTCATATGTTGTTTTTTATAATAATAATAGATATTTTGCTTTGTATCAACTCGCTGCAGAATAAACCCATCAGACCATTCTTTTAACATCACGTTAGTATTTAAGGGTACAATCGAATGGCCGCTAAATGGACCTATCCTGTTTGTGTAATGAGCTTTAACTTCTTTGCCATAATTGATTACATGGATATTAAGTGAGGTATAAAGATTGTTTGAATGGGCGAGGTCCTTTTGTGAATTTGATTTTGAAGCAATGCCAGAGGCTTTACAACCAGATATTATTAAAAATAATGATATGATTATTAATAAAAAAATTCTTTTCATAAGTAACCTCCTGATCAATTTAATTGCCATTTTAAATATCTAAATGAATTAGCATGAGAACAAAAAAAAATAAAGTGTATTGCCCAAATTCACTGGCAAAACCAAATTTTACTTGCACTTTGAAAAGACAAGATATATAAACCCATATTGGAATCAAAGGAATTTTTTTTATGGAAATATATGATGATATCGTTGTCGGAAGTGGGATCAGTGGATTAACTACTGCGCTAATTCTAGGCATGAATCAAAGGAAAGTGCTTTTAATAGAAAAAGCACCTAAAATCGGAGGATCTTTATCCCGTTTCTACAAAAAAGGTATCCCTTTTGATACTGGTTTCCATTTTTCAGGTGGTTTTTCCAAAGATACTGTCCTATTAGATATGCTCTCTGTTTTATCAATTAAAGATGATATTCATCCTGAATTTATTAGTAAACCGGAAAATAATAGATTTCTTTTTGAGAATCAAAAAAAATCTTTTATGTTCAGCCCTGGTTTTGATCAAAATATGAAAGAAATGCTTTCTTATTTCCCCAATGAGGAAAAAGCAATTCTTGCATATTTTTCAAAAGTAAAAGATGTAAGAGAAAAAACCACTGCCATGAATATTCGATCTGAGGTGGAGATGCAAAAATCTTTAGATGAAGATTTTATAAGCTTAAAAAATATGCTTGATTCTCTTACCAAAGATAAAACCCTTAAGACCCTTTTTGGTGCATTTTCAATGTGCCATGGCACTGAGCCCTCACAGATTTCATTTGCAAATCATGCAAGGGTTTCCTATAGCATATATGAATCAATTGCCCGTGTAAAAAATGGTGGGCATTCTTTTATTAAAGCCTTGATAAAAAAACTTAAAAAATATGATGTTAAAATTAAAACTAATACCTTTATAAGTTCTTGCGAAAATATAGAAAAAAGACGAGTCGGAACTTTTGTACTGAATAATGGTGAAAGCATTAAAGCTGAAAATTGCATTTTCACTATTCATCCTGAAGAAATTTTAAAAACATTCAAAGAAGAAAATACATCAAAAGCCTTTGCTGACAGAGTCAATAGTTTTGAAGAATCCTTTGGACTCTTTCTATGCTTTATTAAATTTTCAAAAAAGGGCCATCAGCCTTTTGATCCAGCTATTATCACACTCTATCCTGATAATGATATGAATAAGTTTTTTGACCCGGAATATAAAGGTGATCGACCTTTAGTGTTGGTACAAAATTCAGAAGAGGTTAAAAAAGAAAAAGTCAGTGTAATAAATGCTTTTGAATTAACATATTGGGATGAAGTTAAACAGTGGGCAGACTCCAAAACCGGTAAAAGAAGTAAAGATTATGAAATTTACAAACAAAATAAAACTAACAGAATCTGTGAACGAATTATTAAAAGTTTCCCTGAATATAAAGATTGCATTGAAGTTATAGATTCTGCATCCATGTTAACTTTTCGTGATTATTTAAATAGTCCCTATGGAAGTGCCTATGGAATAAAACAAAAAATTGGACAATTTAATCTCTTTGGCCGTATTCAGTATAAAAATACATTTGCAGCAGGACAAAGCGCAATTTTACCAGGTGTATTAGGTGCAATGGTATCAGGTTTTACAATATGCCGTTATTTATTAAGCAAAGATGTCTATGCAAAATTCATTAAAAAAGAATTAGAGGAATAACAGAAGGATGAGAAGAGTCGTTATTACAGGAACAGGAAGTATCTCTGCCCTTGGCAATTCCATGGAGGAATTAATAAATTCCATTGAGCAACAAGTTTGCGGTACAAAAAAAATGGAAACATGGGATCAATATAAAGGTTTACAAAGCCTTGTTGGTGCACCAGCCAAACTTCCTGATTTTAAAATAATCCCAAGAAAGATGCGACGTTCTATGGGCAGAATGAGCCTTTTAGCAACTTTTGCAGCAATTGAAGCTCTCGACTCCGCCTCGATTTTGAAAGATACAATTTCTAATGATCAAAGATATGGGTGTGTAGCCGGTTCGACAATGGGTAGTGCTGAGGCTTTAAATGATACTTTTGAAACTATGCTTCCTGATCACGATCTTACCCTTCTTAAGTCAATGGGATTTTTTCAATCCATCTCCCATACAGTATCCATGAATCTTGCCCAGTATTTTTCAATTACAGGCAGTGTTATTGCAACATCAGCAGCTTGTGCTTCATCTTTACAGGCTCTTGGCACAGGTTTTGACCTTATCAGACACAACACGCAGGATGTTGTACTTTGCGGAGGTGCAGAAGAATTACATCCTACTGTAACAGGATCATTTGATATATTATTTGCGACTTCTGTTAAATACAATGACACTCCTAAAAAAACACCCCGACCCTTTGACAAAGATCGTGATGGGTTAGTTTGTGGTGAAGGCGCTGGAATAATAGTACTTGAAGAGCTTGAACATGCAAAAAACCGAGGAGCAAATATATTAGCAGAGGTTAAAGGATATAATACTTGCGGAAGCGGTAATCATATAAGTCATTCGGACAGAAAAGCCATGATCCAATGTATGGACTCAGCATTGATTGATGCAAAGGTCCAACCTTCAGAAATTGATTTTGTAAATGCCCATGCTACAGCAACTCTGCAAGGAGATACCGAAGAAGCTGCCGCAATACATTCAATCTTTGGCCCAGATACTCCAGTTAACAGTTTCAAAGGATATTTAGGACATACTCTTGGAGCTTCCGGAGCTATTGAACTTGCAGTTATAATAGAAATGATGAATAATAATATTATCTATCCAACATTAAATCTTGATAATGTAGATAAAACTTGCAACATGATAAATCATGTAACAACAAAACAAAATAAGAATATAGGCTTTATCCTTAAAAACTGCTTTGCTTTTGGTGGTATAAATGCTTCTATTATTCTAAAAAAATATGAGGAAATTAATGAGTGATCAAATAGAAACAATGATTAATGAAGTTTTTGAAGAATCTTTTGAAATAGAAAAAGATCAACTTAAACCGGAAGCAAATATTTTTGAAGATTTAGGGCTTGATAGCCTTGATGTTGTAGACCTGGTTGTTGCTTTACAAAAAAAATTCAAAGTTGAGATCAGGACTGATGAAAGGATTAAAGAGATAAGAACGCTTAAAGATCTTTGTGAATTTATTAAAGACTTGCAAGCTGAAGGTTCTCATTAACAATTCTATAATGATTCTATTTAAAAATTTGTTTTTTTACTTAATCGTCATTCTATTTACAATAATATTTTTTTTTGTCTTTGTAATCATTTTACTATTTATCCATGTTTTAACATCTAAACGAACTGCCCAAAAAACCTTAAGATTCTTAATTGTCTGTTATGGAAGAATCATTATATATGGATTTATTAGACTTCTTGTCAAAGTTAGATTCATTGATACTTCTGAAGGACAAAAAGTCTCTGATCCCTGTGTATATGTCGTAAATCACAAATCAGCATCTGACGCATTTTTAATGGGAGTGCTTCCGGGTGAATTTGTTCAGATTGTAAATCTATGGCCTTTTAAAATTCCCATATTAGGATTATGTGCACGCCTTGCCGGATATTTAAGCGTCAGGAGCATGCCTTTTGATGATTTTTCAAAAGAATGTAAGTCCCTGTTCTCACAAAAAGTTTCAATAATTGGTTTTCCCGAAGGCACAAGGTCATTGTCTTCTGAAATGGGACAATTTCACAGCGCACTGTTTCGAATTGCCAAGGAATACAGGCTTCAAATTGCACCTTTATGTATTTTGGGAAATATAGACAAACCAAAAAGGGGAAGCTTTATAATTAATCCTGGAAGAGTTGAAATCCACAGACTTGCTGCAATCAATTATGAAGAGTATAAAAATTTTGACAGCTTTGAACTTAAAAACCACGTCAGAAATATAATGCAATTATTTATTGATAACAATAAAGACAGATTGAAATGATCGAAAGTATTGAAATAGATCTGAGTATAGGATGTCAGCATAAGCATCCTTTTGATCATTTCTTAAGCCATGAGTCCTCAAAAGAGCAAATTAAACACCTTACATCTGAAAAAATAAAAGATCTAATAACCCAGGCAAATAAGCTTGGTGCAAATAAAGTAATTTTATATAACAACCTTCAAAAACCATACTCTGATACATCAAAAATACATGACCACGTTAATGAATTAAAAATGACCCTGGATATTTTTTCCAATATAGCCACGAGATCTCTTCCTCAAGAATGCGTCGTTATTGAGTGCTTTAAACATAAATTCTCTTGTTTTGTTACTTTAGATGGGAATGTTTATCCCTGCAAAGGACTACCATTAGTCATAGGTAATATACACAAACACACACTTAGTAAAATACTTACCGACAGTGAAATTATTGAAAACTTAAAAAATCATGAATCCATGATAAAAGGACCATGCCGAAAATGTGACAAATTTTCAGATTGTTATGGATGCCGTGGCAGAGCCTTTGCTTTAACAGGTGATTATCTGGCTTCTGATCCAATCTGTCCTGAAAATCAGGACAGTCTTGATAAAATCACATACCTTCCTCTGCCAGTTGACGATCTGATACCACAAAAAAAAGGCATGCGTGTTGTTTCAACATTATTAGAGATCGGGGAACGTTTTGCAAAAGTTGAATCTGTTCTTTCAAACAAAAGCCCTTTTGTTAAAAAAGATGGGAGCCTCGAAGAAGTAGCCTATATGGAAATTATGGCACAATCTGCTGCTGTAATGAACGGCTTTAGCAAATTTGATACAGATGCACCTCCTCCCAGTGGCTTTTTAGTAGGAGGTCAAAAAATCCATATTTATAAAAAAAGCTATGCTAAAGAAAAATTA
This sequence comes from Desulfobacteraceae bacterium, assembly GCA_021107575.1. GTDB lineage: Bacteria > Desulfobacterota > Desulfobacteria > Desulfobacterales > Desulfobacteraceae > JAIOSM01. The sequence continues at coordinate 6,195 of JAIOSM010000241.1, forward strand.
GTAATAGAAATTTATAAAACTGCGAGGTTTGGAGGCTTTGGTATCCTTACAGCAATTGTGAAACGTGGACTTGAAACAATTGCTCAAGGTGAAATAAAAATTTACCATGATGATGGAGAAAATAATGAGATATAAAAAATTTAAAATACTTTTTATTATGCTTATATGTATATTGTTTATTCCAGTAAACAGAATATATTGCGCTGACGTTGATTCAGTTTTAAACGAGATTGAACAAAATATGAAAAATGTTAACACTGTTCAGGCCGAATTTATCCAGACCAAAAAAATGGCAATGTTTGATATGCCTGTTACAATTACAGGCAAACTATATATTGAAAATCCTGATAAATTTTCCTGGATGGTCATTGAGCCCATTGAATACACTCTTATTATAACAGATGATATAGTTAAAAAATGGGATCCTTCATCCGGGGTGAATAAAATGTCATTAAAAAAAAATCCCATGTTCAAAGCAATGATTGAACAAATTACTTTCTGGTTTTCCGGGTCTTACGCATCTTGTAAAAAAGATTATCATATCAAATTGATTAACAACGAATCAATTGTATTAAAATTTATTCCAAAAGAACACAATCAGGCTTCACAGATGCTTTCCAACATAACCTTATTTTTTCAAAAGAATAAACAATATATTTCAAAAATTCAGTTATTAGAAAAAAATAATGATTTAACAGAAATCTTGTTCACTGACACAAAAATTAACTCTGAAATTGAAAAATCAGTTTGGGAAATGAATTAAGAAATGTCAGAAATGAAAATTGTAAACAAGTTTGATAATTTTTTTGATAACCTGTTTAATTTTATCGGTCGAAATAAAATAATTTTCCTTATTTTATTTATAGCTATTATAGCAGGTTCATTTGTACAAATTTTCAGGCAGAATTTTGTTAATGATATATCTGTTATGTTACCGGATTCTCCTGAACTAAAAAGATCACTTAATTTTATCAATAGTTCAGATATGTCCGATACTATAGCCTTTTCCCTAACATTCAAACCAGATTCCAATAAAAATTTGTTGTCAAAAACAGATGAATTTTCTAATAAATTAAAAAAATTAGATCTGATTAATACCGTTACAACAGGAATAGAAGATCTTGATATTACAACGCTCAAAAAGGATATTGCAACTCTTTTGCCTCTGCTGCTTGGTAAAGACGATTATCATTTATTTGAGAATACTGAGGATGAGGAGGGCATTTCCCGGCAAGTTAAACAAATGTTTATTATGCTGACAACGCCTGGTAGTTCTTTTTTACAAACTTCTATTGGCACAGACCCTTTTAGTTGGTCCAACCATATACTCAATAAACTTCAGGTTTTAAGTAAATCAATGGGTTTTAATGTTGAACTTGAAAATAATCACTTTATTGACAAAACCCATCAACACACACTGGTTATTGCCAAGACTTCAGTTAGAGTTACAGATGCAGAAAATTCTGAGGCTCTTCTTTTATCTATAGATAAAATTATTAATTTATTCCCTGATCTTAATATCATAACAATTTGTGGTCATAAGCATACTTTAAGCAACCAAAAAGTTGTTAAAAAAGACATTTATATTACAACTATAATAATTACCATCAGTTTTATACTCTTAATGCTTTTTACTTTCAGGACTTTTGATGCTTTAACAATCTTTATTCTGCCCTTTTTTGCCATTATCCTTTCCGTATTTATATCTAGCTTTATTCTCAAATCTTTATCTTTTTTTATGGTTGGATTTGCTGCTGTTATTGCAGGAATTTCTGTTGACTACGGGATACATCTATTCACAGCATATAAAACCAACGGCTATACAAGATTTAAAAAGACCATTAAACCTGTTCTAATCGCTTCTTTAAGTACCATGGGCGTGTTTGTATCCTTTTTTGTCTCATCAGTGCAGGGTTACAAAGAGCTTGCTGTTTTTTCTATTCTCAGCATAATAATCTGTGTAATTTTATCCATACTTTTTCTGCCGCATTTCTGGATCAAAAAAAAATTTATTTCAAAGGTTCAAGTACCTTCCGAATTATCTCTAAATAAAAGCAAATTAGTCCTGATTGCCTGGGGAATAATACTGTTTTTATCCATTATCTGTATGACAAATTCTGATTTTTTAAAAGCCACTGATATATCAGCTTTTGATGGCAGTGAACAAAAAGTTTTTGATGCGGAATCTCAATTTTACAGTATTTGGGGTGGAGAAAAAAAGCCAGGAGTTATTATCACTCAAGGTGATGATATTGAAACTGCATGGAAGGCTTATGAATCAATAACCAAAGAACTTGAGACTGATATCAAAGGCTTTAACTCCCTTGCAATACTTTTGCCTTCAATTAGCCAGCAACAACAAAATTTAAATGACTTTAAAAACTTCTGGTCTCTAAATAAAATTGAAAGCTTAAAAGAAAAATTTTTAAAAGAGACAGCTCGCTATGGTTTTAAGAAAAACGTATTTGATAATTTTTTTCTATTACTTGAGGCAGACAGCATTAATGCTACAGCCCAAATACCTGATGTACTGAAAATATTTAAAAAACACTTTGTTAAAGAGGATAAACCTGTACAACTTTTTTCATATTTCAGTGATACTAAAGAGAACCTTTTAAAAGTAGAATCAACTGTCAAGGATTATCCTGATTCATATGTTGTATCGAGAAGAGAACTCTCTTCACAAATTGGCAAGCAATTGATTCTTGATTTAAAAAAAATATCTATATTTGCATTCTGCTGGGTTTTTGTACTTATAATTCTTTTATTAAAAAAGCCTTCACATATTTTACTGTCACTGCTTCCTGTTGTAACTTCGATTTCATTTGTTTTCCTTGTTTTAAATCTTCTTTCCATGGAAGTTTCAGCAATTATTCTTATAACTTTAATTATTATTTTAGGACTAAGCCTTGATTATGGTGTATTTATCTCAAGCGCTGAGCCAGGCAAAGAGCTTAATTCTGTTATCGTTGCAACAACGTTTTCAATGTTAACAAGTTTGATGGGAGCAGGTGCACTTTTGTTTGCCTCGCATCCTGTGATGTTTTCTATTGGGACAACTATAGTGAGCGGTGTTATTGCAGCATACTTAAGTGCTGTTTTCTGCATTCCGGCTTTTAAAAAGGTGCTAAAATGAAAATCTTATTTATATTTTTAATTACTTTACTACTTTCTTCCTGTTCCGTTGTTATACCTGAGCATAAACTTGTTCAACTCAATAATACTGATAAAAAATCTTCTCTTGTTGCAATCAATCAATATAATAATAAAGTTTTACAGAAAGCAAATATTTTGAGCAATATTACTTTTAAATTCAAAGGCAGAACCATGACAGCCCTTGGGATTACAAAAATAGATGAAGAAAACCATGCTTATAAAGTTGCTGCATTGAATCCCATGGGAATAACTCTTTTTCAATTAGAAGTAAAAGATGACAAAATAGTGTCAAGTTATATTATTCCAAAAATTAGCCCTGACTCAGACAGCACTATTGATAAAGACCAAGCTGATAAAGCTGCAAAAATGATAAGTAAAGATATTGCACACATATATTTTAACAGAAAAATAGATATAGAAAAAAATTCTCTGATACTTAATAAGTATAAAGTTACAATCAATACAAAAACAGAAAATAACAAATATTTAAAATATATTTTTACGGGCAAACCATTAAGATTAGCTACAAAAATAAAATATGAAAATAGAAAAAAGTTATGGTCAGTTGATTACTATAATTATCAAAAGGCAGACTTAAAAGAGATCCCGTTTAAAATTATATTTCAAAATCATAAGTATGGTTACCTCCTTGAAATAGAAACAAAGAAAACAGGCGACTATTAAGACTTTTGGTTTAAACCCTTAAATATTTACACCTTAATGATTACCAATATTTTCTATCATATCTGCGATACATCCGTTTTACGATCCAACCAAATTTAATCGCACCGATAAGTACTCTAAAAAAATCCTTTAAAGGAACTCTGATTTTATTTGTTCTTGCAGGAATATAGGCTGAGCCTTTTAAATATAAAATTGAAAAATATTTATAAAATGTTTTTAAAGGTAATTTAGTTGGTAAAATTGTATGAATACAATCATAATATAAACATGGATCATCACATATGAATTTGTCTTTTGATTCTAAAAACTCCTGAGTCCCGGGAGGAGGAGAATATACTGTAAATGCAAATTCTGAAGGAGCCATCTCAATAATCGCTTTCTGGACTATTAAAAAATCTTGTTTTGAAAAATTTGGATGTACCATAAGAGCAGCATGTAAATTAAAATCCAGATCAGCCAGAATTTTCCTTGCCTCACGATTCTGAGCCGGCGTAGCATTTTTATTATAATCATCTAAGGCGCCCTCTTCTAAAGATTCAAAACCTACATAAAGAAATTCCAGGCCAGCTTTTTTCCATAGAACAAAAAGTTCAGGGTCTTTACAGACTGTATCAACTCTTGCCCAAGCAAGATATTTTTTCTTAATATTACGTTCAATCAGAAGTTCGGCAATACGACGTAGTCTCTTTGTATTAATAAATGTTTCATCATCAACAAAATATATATACTCTTGGGGTAATGATGCAATTTCATCAACCACTTCTTCTGCAGTTCTTTGCATATATTTACCATTGGCCAGAAAATGGACAACACAAAAGCTGCATCGGTTTGGGCAACCTACGCTGGTTCTTACGCAGGCTATTTGAGGAAAAAGAGTTTTTGATTTTTTTCCTTTTTCACCATAACAGATACAAAAATACTTTGAAGAATCAACTAAATCCCGACGTGGTTTTGCATCTATTCCGTCTCTTTTAATGGCCGGAGGTGATTTTGAAGCTAATTCATCAAAATTATCTGATCCCGGTTGAAGTATCCACTCTGATTCCGGTAGCAGATTTTCTTTTTCCAATGATGTAATAATAATTTTAAGCGCTGACACACCATCACCACGAACAATTAAATCAAATAATTCAGGAAATTTACAACCCGTTGGATAACTAGAAGAATGTATTCCTCCAAGGCAGGTTATTGCTTGGGGTAATACCTTTTTTGTTATACCAGCAAGTTCTTTATTTGCATTAAACTGGCTTGAAAAACCACCAAAGCCTACGAAATCGGGTTTAAAACGCTCTAAAGTCTCCTTAAAAAACTCAATCGGATTTTCTGGCAATATTAGATCGCATATTTCTACTTCATGGGGTGGGAGTATGGCAGAAGCAATAAGTTCCTGAGCATATGGCTCTAACGTTATCATTGATTGAAGCCACTTTGAAGTTGGTAAATGAGCATGTGGTCTGACTAATAAAAATTTCATAAATATCTATTCTCTCCTTGCCTTTTTCTTATTTTATTTTAATTTTTAAATTTTAATGCGCCATAATTGCACAAAATTTAAATTTTTCAAAGTAATAGTTAATGTGAATTATCCAGAACTGCTTTTATGTTCATAAATCCTTGATGTTTCATTTTTTTTAGAATATAAGCTGCCGCATTGGCCCCTGCTTTTGCTGCCATTGGAACACCACCGCTATATTCAGCACAATGTCCTCCAATCAACAGATTTTTTACGGGTGTCTTCATGTTAGCAAGGCCAGATTTAATATTTGCTTTATTTGGCTTTATCCCCATTATACTTCCATGATGATTTTGAGAATATCTTTCATAGGTTACAGGGGTTGCAATACTTTTCACCTCAATATGTCTCTGTAGATTCGGAGCAAGCCTTTCTGCCACACGGGATATAAGAATTTCTGCAAACTTTTCTTTAAAGATATTGTAATCTTCTCCTCGTTTTCCATCTGTTTTAATCTTCCAATGGTCTCCGTATTCTATATCTGCCGGGCAGTGTATCATGAGTGTGCCTTTGCCCTCAGGTGCGAGGCTTTTATCTCTAACTGACGGGGTTACCACCATGATAATAGTTTTATCAGGATCGCTGCTTGTATGATCCTTTCGATGGGGATTGTCCGTGACCATATTAAGGACTTCTTCCCCAAAGCCAAGCTCTTGTGAAGGACAATCCAAACCTAAAAACACAGTAAAACTGGATTGATAGATTTCTGCCTGATCAATTTTATCTATTTTCTTCATTTCAACAATCCCGGTCGGCAGCATATTGTTATACAGATTATACAAATCACTCGCTGCAATAACAAATTGGGAATGAATTTCAGTGCCATCATAAAGGACTACACCATAAGCAGTGTTTGAAGCATTCACTAAAATACCGGAGACTTTAGTCTGTAACCGGATTTCTCCTTTATTTTTTCGTACAACATTAGAAAGCCAATTTGCTATTGCAGTGGTTCCGCCTTCAGGCGCAGCCTGAAAATCATTGCAAAAGGCCCAGGCCACGGAAAAAATCACTGCTGTGAAACTTTCCTGGCTTCGGAACACTCCTCTAAGTTTTGAAGTTTTGAAGTATTTTTTTAAGAGTTTCTCCACAGGAGTTTTAATATATGGGATCATAGGGATTCCATGCCTGGTTAGAAGCCATCCCTTTTTTATTTTTTCTAACACAGAAAGAGTGGAAGGCGTTCGCATCATACTGTTCATAACCTTCAGATGAGGAACCACCTCTTGTGCATCCTTAAAAAACTTCTTAATCCCCTTTTTATCCTCAGGAAAATCCCTAATCAGCGTATCACGCAGCTCAATCGGATCAGAAGTAAGTATATAATCATGTTCCGGGCCTACCCAGCGATGAATACGTTTTAAAGAAGGGCACTGAGGAGCATTGTCACCTAAATAATTCCATAATCTAAAAAGAATGCCTCCCGGGGATGCCTGATTCAGCCACTGAATAGAAGAATCAAATTGAAACTCTCCCCGGCTAAATCCTGCTAAATACCCGCCAACCTGGGAATTTATTTCACAGATCACCACATCAAGGCCTTCTTTGGCTATTATGGCTCCTGCTGTCAAACCACCAGTTCCGCCCCCAATCACTACTACATCAGTATTTATAATTTTTTGATCCATATTTTTAAAAATATAAAATTAATTTTCTTGCCGCAAGTTATCATTAAAACCAGAATCTGGCTAACTCATAGGATATGAATACACTTTTTGTCAAGAGTATTAAAAATTAAATAATTAATTTTTTAAAATTTTATTTAAAAATAGGAAAGATTGTTATATGCTGTATGTTTTATATCGAATCTTAGGGCAAGAAGATGAGCTTAATAGGCAGACAGATTACCGAACTGATAAAGGATAATATTTCATATCAGGACACAACTATAACTACCCAAATAAAATTTAATAAAGACTTTATTGGTTTTGTTGGACATTTTCCAAATAATCCAATTTTACCAGGAGTTGTAATAATCCATGTAATGATCAAAATGTATGAACAATACAAAAACCAAAAATTTATTTTATCTAAAATAAACCAGGCAAAGTTTATTGTTCCTGTTGCCGCAGACACAATGATTACGTTTTTCATTAAATCAGATATAGAAAAAGATGGAATCAAACTTCAGGGTAAGGTTCTTAAAGCAGAAAAAATAATTTCAAAAATTTCACTTGTTTTACAAAATAAAGGATAGAAAAAACTTTATGCAATATTTAAATGGACAAAAGATATGAAGTGCTTTTTAGTTGGTGCCAATGTAGCAACCTCACCATATCCTGTTTACCCCCTTGGAATGAGTATGGTTGCAAATGCCCTTATTAAAGCAGGTCA
>JAIOSM010000450.1 GCA_021107575.1 Desulfobacteraceae bacterium
AAGATCTGCAAAAAATTTCCCAGGCACTTGAGAATGAACCTGTTGCCATGTCTGAAAAAGTTAGCAGAATTAAACAGGAAATAAATGAGAACAGATATAATCTTGATGCAGACAAAGTAGCAGACAAAATGGTGGGCTCATTACTGGATAAAATTATCTGATACTTTTAGCAATAATTTTCAGAACCAACTCCCAAAACCAGGCATATTTTTCCTCTTTTTAGCATCCGCCCCTTTACTAATTTTTTTTGTATAAATGTTATTTATTTAAACAACCTTTTATTTTCAAACACTTAACTCCACCGGGGCAAAATACTCATAGATATGGCATGATGTTTGCTTTATTTTAATGTTGACAATATTTAAATATAAGGAGCAAAGGCATGGGCAACATAAATCAAATTGATAACAATACACATCCGTTTATTAATAAAAGCATAAAAGCCCCTGGGAAAAATTCTGACAGTGATACATTCAAACAAACTTTTGGTAGAGTTCTTGAGGATATGGAGCCCGTTAAAATGGAAACTGCACAATCTGAAGGTTTAAAAGAACTATCTGCCCAAAGTTTTAATCTGCCTGATGCATCCGCGGATCTAAGCTACAAGGCAGAGACCCTTCTTGAGCTTCTTGAACTTTACTCAGCAAAACTCGAAGACGGCTCAGTTTCTTTAAAGGATATTGATTCTTTGTTAAAAGAAATAAAAACTGATGCTGAAAATCTGCTTAAGAAAATTGAGAGTTCACCTGATGCAGATGAAAGAATTAAAAATATTGCTAAGGAATTTGCTACTTTTGCCAATACAGAGAGTATTAAGTTTCAACGTGGAGATTATTTATCATAAGCCTGCTTAGCTCTACCCCACAATTTTTCCTTATCTTTTTTAGAAAGGTCTTTTAGACAAGCACTTTGTTCTTTTAGCAGCTTTTCCATATACCTGTACCGTCTTTCAAACTTATCTATTGATCCTGCAAGAGCAGTTTCAGAATGGATACCAACAAATCTTGCAACATTAACAAGGGTAAAAAGAATATCTCCGAGTTCATCGGCAATTGCAATTTTATCATCTGTATGAACAACTTCTGCGAACTCTTCAAATTCTTCTCTTACTTTTTCTAAGACTCCATCTATATTGTCCCAGTCAAAACCTGCTTTTACAGCACAATTTGAGACCTTATGGCACCTCAACAAGGAGGGCATTCCCGATGGCACAGAATCAAGTACTGATCCATTAAAAACTTTTCCAGCCTCTTTCTTTTCTTCCTTTTTGATGTTTTCCCAGCTTTCCACCAATTGATCTTTTGTACTGAAATTCTCCTTGCCATAAACATGGGGATGACGACGGATCATCTTTTCAGATACTTTTTTAATGGATTTAAATATATCAAACTTTTTTCTTTCTCTATATATTTCGGAAATAAAAAGAAGCTGAAAGAGGACATCGCCAAGTTCTTCACAAACATCATCAGGAATGTCCTGCAAGATAGCGTCTCTCAATTCATAGGTTTCTTCAATAAGACATTTCCACATTGAGATAGGGGTTTGCTGTCGATCCCATGGACAGCCGCCATCAATGTTTCGAAGGGTTTTGATAATATTGAGAGCAACGTCTAACTTTTCCAAATTTTCCCCATACTCTCAAATTTCTCCATAACCCCCTGGGTCATATTTTTTGATATAAAAAGGGTCATGGCTGAAGAGACTCTTGCAACATAGGGAGAAAGTATTGATTGGGAGATTAAAGCATTATCTTTTGGAATAAAAGTAGTGAGGATAATATAAACTACAGCTGTAACCAGAACTCCTTTTAAAGCTCCGAAAACAGCTCCAAAAGTCTTATCAATCCAGCCAAGAAAGGCTACCTTTAGAGCCTTTTCAAGAACAATTGCAATAACATTTATACTTGCCAATATCAAACAGAATAACACAAAAAAAACAATGATATTTATCAAAGCTTCACTTTCAATCCATTTTTGGAGAAGAGGAGTAAACTCGCTATAGTAGTTGTATGCTCCATAGAAACCTGCTACAACACCTACGATGGATGCAAGTTCGCTTAAAATCCCTCGAAATACGCCTCTGACTAAACAAAAGGAAATTATAATTATTATTGCAATATCAAAGAAATTCATATAACAATCACCGTTTTAATTCTTGAGTTGTAAATAATTAACAAAGATCAAAAAAATTATCAAGTTTTTTGTTGATTTGTCATTAAATTGAGATACACTTAAATAATATGAAAACAATAACATTTGAAAAAATCGAAAATGTAAGGGAACTTTTTGGACAACATAATAAAAACCTTGCAAACATTGCCCAAAAAACCGGAACAACAATTAATGCAAGAGGGAGTACAGTATCAATCTCCGGGGACAAAAAAGAGATCATCCTTGCTGAAAAAGTACTTACTCAACTCTATCAATTAATTGAAAAAAAATTTTCAATTGAATTTTCTGATATTGAAGCTGCAATAAATATGTTACAAAATGATATTGACTGTGATATTAAATCAATTTTTCTAAGCACTATCCTGACAACAGAAAACGGTAAGCCTATTGCCCCTAAAACGAGCAATCAGAAGAAATATGTTGAGGCATTAAGGGAGAATGATATCCTTTTTGCCATCGGCCCTGCAGGTACCGGGAAAACATACCTTGCAATGGCAATGGCTGTGGCAGCCTTTGCAAAAGGAGAAGTAAAAAAAATTGTTCTTACAAGACCTGCTGTTGAAGCAGGAGAAGCATTAGGGTTCCTGCCTGGAGATCTTGCTGAAAAAATTAATCCGTATTTACGGCCTCTTTACGATGCATTACATGAAATGTTCAGCTTTCAAAAAACACAAGCCCTGATTGAACAAGGTATGATTGAAATTGCCCCCCTTGCCTTTATGCGAGGCAGGACACTTAATAATGCATTTATAATCCTTGATGAAGCTCAAAACACAACTTCGGAACAAATGAAAATGTTCCTGACCAGGATAGGATTTTCCTCCCGGACAATTATTACAGGAGACATCACTCAGACAGACCTTCCAACAGGAAAAAAATCAGGACTTGTTGAAGCAAAAAACTTACTCTATAATATTAAAGGAATTAAAATTTTACATTTTTCCAAAAATGATATAGTAAGGCATGAGCTTGTGTCAAAAATAATTGAAGCTTATGAACAAAAAGATAATTCAAAAAATAAATAAAACCGACTCAGTAGAAGCATTTTTTGAGTCCAAATCTGCAATTCTCTGGGGAATTCTCATTATTGTAACCCTTGTCTTTACACTGGTTTTCTACCCTGGTGAAGACAGCTTCACTGTTTCCTACAATGTTGGTGACGTAGCAGAACGGGACATAAAAGCACCAAAGGACTTTTTTATTGAAGA
>JAIOSM010000390.1 GCA_021107575.1 Desulfobacteraceae bacterium
CAGTGTTTCTGCAATCATAAAAAAGGCATTGATCCCAAGATGTATTGAGTATATGGACAGGGCATCAATTGATTGTGTGAAAGATGATTTTGGATTTGAACTTACTGATAATGTTGAGGCTTTATTATTAATTGAAATTGATGGTGACTCAGCAAGTGTGGAAAAGAATTTTAATGAACTTGTAAAATTTTGTACAAACAGGGATATTTTGGATATTATTATAGCTGACAATTCAAAAGAAGCTGCTGAATTATGGAAAGCAAGGAAAGCCCTTTCTCCGGCTCTTTTTAAGCTAGCCCCGGATAAAATTACTGAAGATATTGTTGTGCCGGTTAATAAGATACCAGCCATGGTAAAAAAAATTGAATTAATGAAAAAGGAAACAAAACTTTTCATCACAAGTTTCGGCCATGCAGGGGATGGAAATATTCATTGCAATATTATGTATAATAAGCAAAACCCTGATGAATTGATAAAAGCTCAGAAGGCTGTGAGTGATCTTTTTTCCTATACTCTGGAACTTGGTGGTACCATAACAGGTGAACACGGGGTTGGGATTACAAAAATGAAATATTTATCCGATGAAATAGGAAGAGAAGAACTCCAGATTATGAAAGAAATTAAAAAAGTTTTTGATCCAAAAGGTATTTTGAACCCTGGAAAAATATTTATGTAACAAGGAACTGTTTTTAAAAGCCTGCCTTATTATTGTGGTTTTAATGGATAATATTCTAAGTTAATGAGCCTGTCTAAGATATCAATTTTTGGATTATTTATTTTTTCTGAAAGGCATCTGAGTGGTACTGAGCAATAGTTAAAGCATATTTTGTCATTTTTTTCGAATTCTCCAAAACAATCTGGAGTGTCTAACGAATCGTTTAAAGAATTTTTAATAATAATAATATTTTTAATTTGTCTGGTTTTCATTTGCTATTTATTTTTTCCTAAATAAAATTTTTATTCGTTGTTATTTAATGTAAGCATTTCTTTATCACAGATTCAAGTTTGCTTACAAGAGGAGTTAGTGTTTTTCTTTGAGTCGCGGTTATAAGCAGTCCCTGATTTAAAAGCCATGTTTCATCAAAATTGTTAAGATTGATTCTGTCTTGTTTGTTAAAAATATTGATTACAGGGGTTGTATTAACCTTTAGTTTTTTTAATATTTCTTCAACAGAATTCATCTGCTGTTTATATCTTGGATTACTGATATCAACTACATGCAGTATTACATTGGCATATTCAAGCTCTTCAAGTGTTGCATGAAAAGCTTCCATGAGTTCTTTTGGAAGGTTTTGAATAAACCCGACAGTATCTGTTATTATTGCTTCTGTATCTTTTGGGAATCTAAGCCTTCTGCTGGAAGGATCAAGCGTGGCAAATAGTCTGTTTGCAGCAAGGATATTGCTATTTGTTAAAGAATTTAAAAGGGTCGATTTTCCGGCATTTGTATATCCAACAATGGCTATTACCGGCAGGCTTTTCTTTTTCCTTTGTGCTCTTTGTTGTGATCGTTGAGCACGGATTTTGTTTATTTCTTTTTTTAATTTTGTTATTTTATCTCTGACTCTTCTTCTATTAATTTCAAGTTTTGTTTCTCCGGGCCCTCTTCCTCCTATCCCGCCGGTTAGTCTGGACATGGCAGTGTTTTTAGTAGCAAGCCTTGGCAGAAGGTATTGCATTTGTGCAAGATCCACCTGAAGTTTACCTTCCCTGCTTTTTGCCTGCTTTGCAAAAATATCAAGAATAAGCTGAGTGCGATCAATAACTTTTATTTCTACAAAGTTTGTGATTGATCTAATTTGTGAAGGGGAAAGTTCCCGATCAAAAATAAGCATAGTGGCATATTTTTGAATGGCTTTTATTGTAAGCTCGGCAAGCTTGCCCTTACCCACAACGAATTTGGAGTCAATTTTTTTTCTTCTTTGTATAATGGTGTCAATGACACTGATTTTGCAGGTTTTACATAATTCTTTGAGTTCATCCAGAGATGTACTCGAAAGTTTTGGGCTATCTGTTGTTACATTTATTAATAAAGCCTTTTCTTTTCCTTTTTTAGCTTTATAAAGAGTGCTTTTTTTGGAAAGTTTATTTTCAATAGAGCTGATTTGATTCAGACAATCTATATTTAGATTATTAATAAAAAATGGTTTTAATATTTTATAAGGGTCTCCTATCTCATTAACAAGAACATGGCCTGAATAAATTTTATCAGGAGTGCCATTGTCAGCAATAGAGACAGCAGCCATATAATCGAGTCTTAAAAGAGCAAGGTCAGTTAAGTCATCAAAGGTGAGGGGTTCGTTTTTTAAATGAGTGTGAATACATCTTAAACCTTTTAGTTTGCCGGGCAAAGCCATATGATCAGGAGTTACCGGGATAACAATCCCTTGAGGGTCTCCAACAATTACATGGGCGGTTTTGCCATTTCTGTCAATAAGCAATCCGATCTGACGCCTGATTTCATGGGATATTGCAGTAAGTTCTCTAAGTTGTTCTTCAGTAATTAAAAACTGGGAAGGAGTTCTGAAATTATATAGGTTTTCTATTTGTTTGATCTGGGTAGCTTTAAGGCTGGACAAGTTGCCAATAACATTTTTTTTCATTCATATTCCTGATACATATTATCCTGATATATGTTATCGGGAGCAAGTTCTTCAAAGCGTGTATATTGACCTTTAAAATGCATATAAGAAGTTCCGGTTGCACCGTTTCTGTTTTTGGCAACAATAATTTCAGCTTTTCCCTTATTAGGGTTATCTTCTTCTTTATTATAGACCTCATCCCTGTAAATAAATGATACAATATCAGCATCCTGTTCCAGTGCACCTGATTCACGAAGGTCAGAGAGTAGAGGACGTTTATTGTTACGTTGTTCCAACATGCGGTTGAGTTGTGACAATGCAAGAATCGGTAGGTTGAGTTCTTTGGCAAGAGCTTTGAGGTTGCGTGAAATTTCAGCTATTTCAAGATCTCTTCTTTCCGAGTGAAAAGGTGCTTTCATGAGCTGTAGATAATCAATAATAATAAGTCCAAGACCATGTTCTTTTTTTAATCTTCTTGCCCTGGTCCGAATTCCCAGAGAAGATATATTGGGAGAATCATCAATAAAGATGGGTAAGTTATTTAAAATTCCAGCAGCACCAGTTACATTTTCCCAGTCTTCCGGGCTTATAAAGCCTGATTTCAGCCGTGTCGAGTCAATCTTTGCTTCTGATGTTAAAAGGCGCATGGATAATTGTTCTTTTGACATCTCAAGGGAAAATACAGCAACAGGGATATTCTCGTGTAACGCAACATTTCTGGCTATGTTTAACGCCAGGGCAGTTTTTCCCATACTTGGGCGTGCAGCAAGTATGATAAGGTCTGAATTCTGGAGTCCTGAAGTTATGGAGTCTAATCGCCGATAACCTGTTGGTATCCCAGTGAGACCTTTACCTGCTCCTTGCTGTTCTTCAAGAGTGTCAATGTTTATATTAATTAGTTTGCTTAAGGTGGAGAATGATTTTCCCTGTTTTGAATCAGCAATTTGGAATATAGAGTTTTCAGCATAATCAATAATATTATCAAAATCTCCTTTGTCTTTAAGGCATTTCTCAATAATATCAGAAGCATTTGTAATAAGTTGTCTTAACGAGGCTTTTCCTTGAATAATTTGTGCGTAATGTACAGCATTGAGTGCAATAGGGGCTGCATCTGAAATAGATGCAAGAAAAGCTGCACCGCCTATAGTTTCTAGCTCGCCCTTTTCTTTAAGCTTATTAGCAACAGTTACAAGATCAGCTGGTTCATCTTTTATAAATAAATCAACTATTGCCTGATAAATTTTTTTATGAGCATTCTTATAGAAATCTTCAGGAGATAAAACATCAGTAACATCTAAGAGAGTAGAATTATCAATAAATATTGAGCTTAATATTGATTCTTCCGCGCTTATATCATGGGGAGGCGTTTTGCTGAGTAAAGGGTCTTGAGTTTTATTCTTTTTGGCCATTTTGTACTGTATGTTTTATTGCAGTTTAATTTCTGCCCCCTTTAACCATCAATAAGGATATAGAAGGCAGAAATAAGAAATTATTTATTATTCAGTTTCCAATGCCACTTTTACAGTTATTTCAGGCTCTACATCCTTGTAAAGCCGAATCGGAACTTTATATTCTCCTAATTCTTTGATAGGCTCAGCTAATAGTATAGATCGACGTTCAATCTTGATATCCTGATCATCAAGGGAGATTTTGATATCATTTGTTTTAATGGAACCGTAAAGTTTAGTTTCATCATGCACTTTTCTTTTTATAGTGATTTCAACTTTTTTAATTTTACCTGCCATTTCCTCAGCAATTTTCTTTTCTTTTGCAATTTGAAGATCAAGCTTTACTTTTGATTGCTCCATGATTTTTCTGTTCTGTGGTGTTGCTTCGATAGCTTTTCCTTGAGGAAAAAGATAATTTCTGGCATAACCCGGAGCAACATTACATTCTGTGCCAATAATTCCAAGAGTGTTGATTGTCTCTTTTAATAAAATTTTCATTTTTATTATCTCCATAAAACCGACCTAAAATAGATCGAGATTTAATTTTGTAAATTTTGTTTTAAATCAAGTTTTCTAAAATCAAACCATGTATCAAAAAATCCAAGCCCAATTACCAGCAGAGCAAATATTTGCTGAATTACAATCAGGGTATAAAGGAAAAATTTTAAAAAAGAAGGGAATTCTTTTTTATTAAAGAAAAATGATACAATGGCAATGCCTTGAAAAAAATAAATAAGCAATAATACAATAAATATATTTAATCCTATGATCTTTATGCTTTCAATTGGAATAAAAATAGAAGTCAGAGTTAAGATTGTAAACCATACAAGATGTTCGGGCGCTTTCCAGTGATTTAAAATTCCCAGCCACGACATAACAACCCCATCTCTTTTCAGTATTTTTTTAATTAAAAGAATATTGAGCCATGTAATAAAGAGTAACATTGTTGTAAACATGGAAGGCATAATTCTAATTATTACATGCGTAATCAAATCAGATGATTTTGCAAGAGAATTAATTTTTTTCTGGTCAATTCCAATTTCTGAATAAATTTTAAAGCTCAATTCAATGTTTTTTGCAACGTAGTCAGAAACAATCATAAAAAAGCTTTTTTCATTTGTAAAGGAATAAAGAACAAACAATAATAAACAAATTCCTACAGTTGTCAGGAAAGTATATAAAATTGTTTTTTCGATTGAAAGCTGTTTCTCAAGATAATTTCCAATTAAAAAACCGGTTAGAAGTAAAGATCCATAGAAAAACACATCAGCTAAAAGGCTGTGCATGACAATAAGAATAATAAGAAACGCTGCAATTGGAATTATAGCACCTTTAGCCTTTCCAAGCTTCAGTCGAAAAAAGAGCACTGGCTGGGGCAGTAAAAGAGCTATGAAAAACCCAAATAAAGGCAGGCTGAGTGTTGATATAAAGATCAGCAGGCAAAGAGCAATGCCAATAGATATATCTCTTATTATAGTATAATTATTTGTCATATGTTTGACCGATTTATAAGCGTACATTTAAATATAAATAGAATATAAGCTAAAATTTACCAACATAGGGTAAAAGAGCTATGTGGCGTGCTCTTTTTATTGTAGTTGAGAGTTCTCTCTGGTGCTTTGCGCATGTACCGGTGATCCTTCTCGGAATAATTTTTCCTCTTTCGGTGATAAACTGTTTTAACGCTTTAGGGTCCTTATAATTCATCGTAAGACCATCATCTACGCAAAAGCGGCATATTTTACGCCGGTTAAAAAATTTTTTATTCTGATATGCCATTTAAATACTCCTTAAAAATTAAGTTAAGAATAAATTTTAAACAAAAAGTAAAACTTAAGAAAGTTCTGAAATTTTCAGGCTTCTTTAGTCTCTGTATCAGGTTGTTCCTGAGTTTCAATGTTAGAATCCGGGTCAAAGTTCTCTTTTTTGAGTATCGTCATAAATTTCATGATGTTATCATCAAGTCTGAAAATTCTTTCAAGTTCATCAACAACTTTACCTGTTCCTCCATAGGTCATGCATACATAGAAACCATGGCTTTTCTTCTTGATTTCGTAAGCAAGTTTTTTGTTGCCCCATTCATCAAAATCTATAATAACACCGTCTTGCTGGGTTACTATATTTTGAGCTTTTTCGAACAAGTCTTTTTGTTTTTTTTCCTGAAGATCTGAGTTTGAGATGAAAATAGTTTCGTATTTTCTCATTTCGACTCCTTTCGGGTTTAAAGCCTGGATTGCATTTAATTAGATTAAGTAGCTTCCAAGCAAGGATTAAAATAAATTTTTCTATATTTTTATAGAACTGCTCTTAATATCATTCAAGTTGTTTTTAGTCAAGATTAAATTGAAAGGGATTTTATCTTATTGATTGCAACATTCCTGTCAAAAGTATTGATATGACTTAAGGCATATTTTAAATTATCTTCACTTAATGTAATGATACTGCTACCAATGTCATTATGGATATTATAATTATTGTTTTGACTAAATCGCTTTGGATATAAATAGGAGCCTTCGCCCATTCCTTCCATGTCAAGAAGGTTGCCTTCCATACCAATGGGTGTTTTACAAAGATGTAACAGTTTGTCAGCTTTTTTCTGTTGTTCGCTTTGATTGGTTCTTTTTTTTGGTATTCCGCAAATACCCGGGTCACCAAGGAAATCACCAATGTTTCCACAATAAGTATAAAAGTCAGAATGTTTGTTTATTGTGTGAATCCAGCAAAGAAAAGCTACAGGTTCTTTTTTGACCAATTTTTTTATATTATCAGGCGAGAGAATATAGATTCTGGTTGTAGGGTGTCCTTCTTTTTTTAACATGTCCATATTATGGGGGAAATCTGAGAATATCTGTCCATTTTTTCTTCTTGTACTTCCATAAGTTTTTCTGGTTAGGGCGTATGAATACTTATTAAGTTTTTTATATCCGGTTTTTCCATTGCCTGAATTTTTTGGATGAGTTCCAATAGTTAAATATGTTGCACCATCTTTATCCTTATTTAATTCAAGTTTTGACAAATCAAGCCGCAAAATACGTCCTGCCTTAACGCCCTCTAATATAGGTTTGAAACTATTAACAGGATAGTATCCTTTAAAAATATGTCTTCGTGCATCACCTCTATTATTAACAATATCATTGATAAGCATATTATCTTTCCGGCCGCCAAAATAAAAAATATTTTTTCCGTTTTCGATATTATAAACAGAGAGGTTGGATGTATAGAGATATCTCCTTTTGCCAAGGCTTGAGATTCTTCGCATTGTGGTAATTTCAGCAGATGTAAGAAAAGTGCCGGGTTCAGATGCATCTATGGCATTAATTATTGAACCATTAATAACTTTGAGATTTGATAGTTTCATCCTGTTTCAACATCTTACTTTTCATAATTTATTACTGCGATTCAAAATTTTATATAATTTAGATATTAAGACTCCATTGAAAAGTCAAGGTATAATGTGAGAGAGTTCTCATTCCGAGTTAGTTTTTTTAATTTCAAGTTCTTCCCATCTTTCATACAGTTTGTCAGATTTTTCTTTTCCTCGTTGTAGCTCTGAGCAGAGGTCTGCAAGCTTTTTAGGATCAGTTGTTATCTTAGGATCTTGAGTTGATTTTTCAAGTTCTTCAATATTCAATTCAATTTTTAAAATCTTTTCTTCTATGTGTTCCAATTCAAATTTTTCATTAAAGGAGAATTTGATCTCTGAATTTTTTCTAGGTTTGCTCCTGCTTATTTTTTTGATTTTTTGTTTTTCTTTTTTTAATTTTTTTTCTTTTAAAATTTGATCATAACCTGCAACGATTGTAGCATTGCCTTCTCCATCAAGGTATAGCATCTGATCTGAAACTTTTTCTAGAAAATATCTATCATGGGATACAATTACGACTGCCCCGGGAAATTCTTGTATGCTTTGTTCAAGTATTTCCAATGATGGGATATCAAGGTCATTTGCAGGCTCATCAAAAAGCAGTAAATCAGCTGGTTGCAGCATTAAATTTGCAATTAATATTTTAGCTTTTTCACCGCCGGAAAATCTTTTTACCGGCATATCCAGATCCCGGGGAGAGAAAAGAAACTTTTGTGCCCATGTAACTATATGAATTGTTCTACCTCTATAGGTAACTGAATCTTTTCCTGTTGGGCTGATTGCTTGTTTTAATGTGATTTCAGGGTCAAGAATCATCCTCTGTTGATCAAGAAAGCCAATTTTTAAATTTTCAGCCCAATGAATTTTACCAGAATCCGGTTTTGTCTTTTTGGCAAGCATACTGATAAAGGTTGATTTACCCGAACCATTCTCTCCTACAACTCCAAGGCAGGAGTTTTTCATTAGGTTCAAGGTAATGGAATCAAATATTTTCAGCCCGTTAAAAGATTTTTTTATGTCAGAGATGGCAACAAGCCTTTTTGTCTGCCTCCCAGTTGTGCTAAAGTCTATATCAACGGTGGCAATGTTTTTATTCCTATCTTGCAATATGGAGAGTTCTTCCCTTAATTCGTGGGCCTGATTTATTCTATATTTTGCTTTTGTTGTTCTTGCCTTCGCCCCTTGTTTGAGCCATTGATCTTCACGCCTCATTTTACTTGAAAGTGAGGTCTGTTGCTGCTTTTGTGCTTTTATAAAATTTATTTTTTCTTTATCAAATCTATTATAGTCACCATTGATTCTTAAAAACCCATCAGGATATTGTTTGCCAAGCTCCATTATATTGTTGCAAACACTGTTTAAAAAATAACGGTCATGAGTGATAACAATAAAAGAAAATCCGGCATTTTTTAACAATTCTTCAAGCCATATAATACCGTTAATATCAAGATGATTTGTTGGTTCATCTAAAAGCAGAAGGTCCGGTTCTGACGCAACAGCTCTGGTGATTGCAAGCCGTTTTTGTAAGCCGCCTGAAAGAGATTTGCATAGTTGATCAGCATTATTAAAATATCCAGTACCCAGCGCACGCTTGACTGCTTTTTGAAGTTCTTTTTCTCCATGAATATGTTTTTGAATTTCCTGATAAAGGTTTTCTTCTATGCTTTTTTCTTGATCTAGTATTTCTTTTTGTGGCACGTACAAGCATCTTGCACTATTTTGTAGAATGGCCTCACCAGTATCAGGCAGGGTTTTACCACAAATAATTTTTAAAAGAGTTGATTTGCCAGTGCCATTCATTCCAATCAGGCCAATATGCTCTTTTGATTTTAAATCAAAATATAAATTGGAAAAAAGATTATTATTCCCATATGATTTTTCAAGGGATTTAATGGTCAAAAGCGGTATCATTTAAGAGAGCTTTCTTTTTTAAGGTATTTATACATTCTTATCATTTTAATAATAAAACTTATGAAGAGGGTGAGACTGATAAGAATTATAAAGCTTGCTGAGAAAAAAACCATAATAAAAGTAAATGGATTATTTATGGAATAAGCACTTATCAATAGGTCTATGCCAAAAATTGTAAAAAAAATTGAAATGATTATCATTAAAATTTGAAAAACCCACCATGAATATTTCATAAAACTCCAAAGCTAAAATTTTAAGTTTATACCTTGAGATTTTTTAATTAAGTTTAATTAAAAAGTTCAATTTTGATTCGCTAAATAACATGTTTATTATGCTTTATTCAAGAATTGTATATTCTTTATTTTTTAATAATAATTAATAATTATTGAATTAGCCTTAAAATGACAATAAGCTTATGTAGTAAATAAGGGATCTTTTATAATACAAATATTTTAGATGTAGAGCGGTATTCATGAAAATATTATTAATTGAAGATGATATGAAAATTGCTGAATTTATTAAAAAAGGTTTGCAAGCTTCAGGTTTTATAGTTGACCATGAAAAAGCAGGAGATATAGGTCTTGAAATGGCATTGTTTCAAATCTATGACACTTTGATTGTAGATATTATGCTGCCAAAGCTCAATGGCATGTCTGTGGTTAAAAAAGTGCGGGCCAATAAAATAAATACACCAATAATTATTCTAAGTGCCAGAGATGGAATAGACGATAGAGTAAAAGGACTTGATGCCGGTGCTGATGATTATTTAACAAAACCATTTGCTTTTTCTGAGCTTCTTGCAAGAGTCCAGGCTCTGATTAGAAGAGCAGGAGGTATTGTTGAGCCGGCAAAACTCTTTTGTGAAGATCTTTTTTTGGATATACAAAAACGAGAGGTTATAAGAGCTGGTAAAAGAATAGAACTCCAGCCCATGGAATTTACATTACTTGAATATCTGTTACGCAGCAAAGAAAGAGTTGTCTCAAAGATAATGATAATGGAACATGTGTGGAATTATAATTTTGATCCAATGACTAATGTTGTTGAAGCAAGAATCTGTAAGCTCAGAGATAAAATTGATAAAGGCTTTAAAAATAAACTTATTCACACAATCCGTGGTGCTGGTTATGTATTAAGAGGGCAAGATGAATTATAGGTTTTTACATACAATTGCATTCCGATTAACTCTTTGGTATGCGGGAATATTCATTATTTCATCATTTATAATGTTTATTATGTTCTCATTTTTTATCTATAAAATCATGCTGCAAAAAATTGACCTTGATCTTAAGGAAAATGTAAAAGTTTTTTCTCAAGTTATTTCAAGGGAAGGTATTAATGGAGCAAACAGATTTGCAATAACAAAGGCAAGGGCAGCCGGTGAAAAAATCGTTTTTTACAGATTGCTATATCCTACGGGTGAGGTCTTTGCATCTTCTCATATGCTATACTGGAAGGGCGTCAAAGCTGATCGAAATATATTAAACCAGGTCATTTTAAAAAAAAAGCATCTGTTTCAAACTATCGAAACAAGTTCAAGAGACGAGAGCATCAGGGTCTTATACGATTTTGTTGCCCCGGGAGTTATTCTTCAAACCGGGCTTGCCATGGAAACGTATTCAAAATTTTTAAATATATTTAAAATTGGTTTTGCAGGCGCCATGGGATTTATTATCCTTTTTGCTGCAATTATAGGCTGGTTCATGGCTAAAAAAGCGCTTTTTGGTGTTGAGAAAATTACAGAAACAGCAAAAAAGATTTCAGGAGCAAGTCTTGATTCAAGAGTTCCTCAAACAGGTAGTGAGGATGAACTTGATCAACTTGCAAAAACATTTAACCAAATGCTTGACAGAATTGAAGAATTAATAACAAGCATGCAGGAAATGGGTGATAATATTGCCCATGATCTAAAGAGCCCTGTGACGAGAATCAGGGGCCTTGCAGAAATCACAATGTTGAATATAGATAATCAAAGTAATATTGAAGACTATAGAAAAATGGCATCAAGCACCATTGAAGAATCCGATAGATTACTTGATATGATAAACACCATGCTTTTAATCTCAAAAGCCGAGTCCGGCGATGCCCAGTTTGTGTTTAAAGACATAAATATCTCTGAAATGATTGATAATGCCTGTGAACTTTTTATGGCTCTGGCGGAAACAAACAATATAAATTTTAAATACCAGATTGAAGATAATATTATAATAAATGGGGATAAAAAAATGCTCCAGCGCGCATTCTCAAATCTTTTAGATAATGCGTTTAAATACACAGAAACAGATAACAGTATTGAGGTTATTCTTTCAGGTACTGATAAAGAGTTTATAGAAATTGAAGTCAATGACACTGGCATTGGAATAAATAATAAGAATTTAGGAAAGATTTTCAAAAGATTCTATAGAGTGGATTCTTCCAGAAGTACAAAAGGTGCCGGACTTGGTCTTAGCCTTTCTCTTGCCATTATCAAAGAGCATGGAGGTAAGATTAGTGTTGTCAGCAAAAAAGGATTTGGAAGTAAATTTGTCATTACATTACCAAATGGTAATGTTCAGGTCATTTAAAAACAATCTTCATGTATTATATTAGATTTGAGACCAGATAAACCAGAAGTCGGTTAATGAAAACAAATTTAGGAGGCAGCGATGTATAAAAATAAAAAAACTTTTACAGGTTTATTGATAATTTTTAGCTTTTTATTCCTTGTACAAGGAATGGGAAACAGTTCTACCCAGATGATCCCAATAGATTTTAGTAAACTTGCTGAAAAAGCAAAGCCTGCAGTTGTGAATATCAGTACTGTAAAAACTATTAAAGGTGGAGGCAGAGTTTTTCGTCATTTTTTCGATCAACAGCCCCAGGGGAATCAAGATTTATTCAGAGATTTTATGGAGCCCTTCTTAAGGCAGGCGCCACAAGAAGATTACGAACAGAAAAGTCTTGGCTCAGGTTTTATTATTAGCCAAGATGGATATATTGTTACAAATAATCATGTGGTAAAGGATGCTGATAAGATTAAGGTGAAGCTCTACAATGAGAAGGAATATAATGCTGAAATTATTGGCAGGGATTCTAAAACTGATCTTGCTTTGATAAAAATTGATGCAGATAATCTAATCCCTTTAAAATTAGGGAATTCAAAGCAATTAAAAGTAGGGACATGGGTTGTTGCAATTGGAAGTCCTTTTGGCTTGGAACAGACAGTTACAGCAGGAATTGTATCTGCAAAAGGAAGAGTATTGGGCGCAGGTCCTTATGATGATTTCATACAAACCGATGCATCAATTAATCCTGGAAATAGCGGGGGACCTCTTTTAAATTTAAGTGGTGATGTTATAGGGATTAACACAGCAATTATACGATCAGGCCAGGGGATTGGTTTTGCTATACCATCTGATCTTGCCCGTCCGATTATACAGCAATTAAAAGTTTCTGGTGAAGTCTCACGAGGCTGGCTTGGCATATCAATGCAGAATATTACCAAAGAGATTGCAGATTATTATAATATTAAAGAAGGGCAGGGGGTCCTGGTTGCCGATGTATTTAAAGGTCACCCTGCTGACAAGGCTGGAATTAAACCCGGAGATATTCTATTTGAAATTAATAACCAGACAATTCATTCGGCAAAAGACCTTAGCAGAGCAATTGCAGGTTTTGGCGCAGGTAAAAAAATTAAAGTAAGAGTCATTCGAGAAGGGAAAGAGATAGTAAAAAATATTAAGCTTGGTAAGAGAAGCGAAATGGAGCAGGGGCTTACTTTAACAAAAACCGGATTTGATTCTTTTGGGTTTAAGTTTAAAGAGATTGACCCTGAAACAGCTCAGAAATATGGCATACCGCAAAGAGAAAAAGGATTGCTTGTCCTTGCTGTTCAGCCAAAGAGTAAGGCCTCAGAGACATCAATAAGGAAGGGTGATATATTAAAGGAGGTTAACCGCATCAGAGTTAAAAGCATTAAAGAATATACTGATGTCTTACAGAAAATTAAAAAAGATAATCCTGTCCAATTGTTGTTTGTGCAAAGGGTAGGAGGGCTTCTTGTTGTTACATTTAAAAAATAGATATTAACTTAATACCTGATTTGGTCTTTTTCTCCTTAAATATAATTTTAGATCAGGATCAAGCTGCGGGGGTTGATGATTTCAACCCCTGACTGCTATGAGCAGGAATTTAAAAGAAACAAAATGGTGGAGCTAAGGGGGAAATTTAAAAACAGCCTCAAGACCCCTGTCAAACCTATATGTTCAAAATCACACAGTTTTCTACGCTAACCAAATTAGTACCACTTGTTAGACCCTTCGTCAATGATAAAACCTTAAAGTGTATAATTAATATTTCAGCAATGAGTTTTTCCCTATATACGTAGCAAGCTTTTTGTTTGACAGGTATTGCATGCTTTGTGTATAAGGAATGATTATTGTTATGTTTCATGTTAATAATATGCCTATATAGGGGGTCTACATTATGATAGAAATCAAACACTTTGTTATTGGATTACGACCTTCTTCAAAGTTATTTAGGTTACCTTCTGTCGCTGGGTTGATTATCGATGAAATCCTTGCTAAGCGAGGGACTAATGTGATATCTGATGAATACTATTCTAAAATTGCTGCCGACAATGGGAAGGAATATTATGAGCTTCATAATCGGAAACTTGGTAACTCACTAATTTTCACTGTAAGTGACATCATATTTAAAAAAAGTTACTATAAGAATAGCTCCTCCTTTAGCCACAAAAAGGTAATCAGTGAATTCAAAGAGCTCTGGGCTATCATTGATAAGCATCTCAAGATAGTAGATATCAGAAGAATAGGAATTGCAGTCCAACATCGTTTTGATGATAATGATGCCTGTAAGACATTAATAAAGTCATTCACAAATTTTGAAGACATGAAGCACCCTGCAAAATTCCGGTTACACTTTGAGAATAGACACTCTACTCCAGCGGGTAATGCTCCCGATGTTAAAAAAGATGATTTTGTAAATGTAATATATGACTTCTATGAAAGTGGGATTAGTAATGAACACCCAAGTAAAAAAGCATTTAATGCAAATCTCGATGTTCAAAGGTATTATTCACCACTTGTAAAATCAAAGGTGACTGAACAAGTAGACAAAGTGTTAACTATTTTTAAAAAAGAAAAAATTGAATTCGAAAAGTTGATTCAAGGTCGTGGGATATTAGAGAATGAGTAGGAAATCTAAGAAACCTTCAAGCTATAAAAAACAACTAAAGAGACGTCATGTGGATTTAGACCAGATGAACATTACTTCTGATACTGTAAGCCGAGATGAAGATGATCAATCACTGTTGCAATCAGACCTAAATTCTCAAGAGGTACCCCCACCTTTCAAGGCTAATGGTGATCAAAATAGTTTTAGCATAATGGTATTTTTGGATAAGTATCGAAATGTTATGACTTTTGTGACAATATTAATCGCTGTATTTGGTTTGATTGCGACAAGTATCTGGTGGGCAGCAACTATAAACAACAAAGTAAAGACTGTAGAAGAAAACATATGTGAGAATAAAGAGGTTATTAATAAAGTAGCTGAAAGGTCAATTGCCAACGAGAGCATAGTTTCTAAGCTTCAAGATTCGTTAAGTAGGCTTATAGATAGATTCGATAATGATGAACCAAAGAGACAGGCAGATATATCTTCATCAGATGTTAAACAATAATATTTTACTTTCTTAAATCCCACATAAAAATCTGAAGGGGTATTATTAATAATTGGGCAGTAGGTTTCCCCCCGTGGTGGTCTTGATGCACCTTCATGTAAACTGAAAGCTCCTCGCAATTATGATCGACCTCATACTTATACCTTAATGCTTGCCCTTGATTAAACCTGCTAACTTATACATAATAGTTAACAACTGTGATATCAATGGTATTGCCCTGTATGTCGCGGTCTTGGTAAACTTTGTGCATTTTTTTGTTGACATGCCTGTTTTATCCACCTAAGTAATTGTCATAAAATTACTTAAACTTAACGAGATTGGAGATCGTACTAGGAAGAATCCTAATCACCCAACCTATAATAGCCGGATAACATTTGAACCAATCAGAAAGATCAAGGACATTAAGCTAATCAAGAAGATGTTGTCTGATAAACCTCGTGATTTCTGTCTGTTTACATTGGGCATTAACACTAATCTCAGGGCTTCTGATATGGTGAGCCTCAAGGTGAGCGATGTAGTCAATCTAAAGCCGTCTGACGACCTAACACTTAAGGAAAGGAAAACAGGCAGGCCCAAGGCCGTATCACAATAAATAAGACCGTCTATGAGGCCATTAAGGGGCTTTTGATGACTCACAGCTATCAGCCTGATGATTACCTCTTCAGTTCACAAAGGCTTGGTAATGTGGCGCTTACAGTGCCCTCAGTGAGCCGTCTGGTCAAGGGATGGTGCAAGATGATCAATCTCAAGGATAACTACGCCAGTCATACACTACGTAAGACATGTGTTTTTTGCAACCTAAAAATGACCCCCTGTTCCAGCCTAAATTTGACCCCTCTTGGTTAAAAAAATATTGTCCATAATTAAATCTTCATTTTGGCAGAGCCCCGGATTGATCAGGAATGGAAGATGCCCGAAGGGCAGCTGGAGTTCCTGATCAATCCGGGGCTGCTGTGTCATTTCTTTCTTTGCTTTAGTGTTTCAGATAGCCTGTAACTTTGCCAGGAACAGTTTATAACATGAGCTTTGTGCGTTACTCGGTCAAGCAAGGCTGCGGTAAGAGACGGATCTCCAAATATCTCTGTCCAGTCACCAAAACCTTTATTGGTTGTTATGATTATTGGTTTGCGCTCATGGCGCTCTGCTAATACCTGGAATAAAAGCTCTGCACCTTCTTTAGAAAATGGCACATAACCAAGTTCATCAATAATCAGTAAGCCATAATTAAAATAACGTTTTATTGTTAATCTTAATCTTTTTTCATCCCTGGCTTCTGTTAACTCATTTACAAGTCCACATCCTGTTATAAATTTTGTCCGAACACCATGATCACATGCCTCAATTCCCAAGGCTGTAGCAAGATGAGTTTTACCTGTACCGCTTTTACCTAAGAATATAATATTTTTGTTTTGCTTAATATAACTCCCGCTTGCAAGATCATTAATAAAGCGTGCATCTAAATCCGGTGCTGCTTCAAATTCAAACGTCTCAAGCGGTTTATGTAAAGAGAAGCTTGCTTCTCTGATTCTTCTTTTACGACCATTCTCTTTTCTTACATTTACTTCTGCCTGAGTTAAATTTAATAAAAAATCAGTATAACTTATCTTTGCTTCAAGTGCCTGGCGGTTTATGTTCTCAAGGTTTTTCATTATTGTGGATAATTTTAAAAATTGAAGGTTTTCTTTTAGAACTGCTTTTGTAGCTGCATTCATATGGCACCTCCAATTTGGTTATAAACTGTAATATCAGGCACAGGAAGAACTTCTCTGTTTGGAAGAGGTGCAAAGATATTAATTGGTTTCTCTATTGCATTTATCAAGATTTGCAAAACAGAATCGCTGCAACTCACATGGACAGATAAAGCCTTTTTAATTGCCTTATGAATATCATGAGCTTTATATTCTTTGTGCAGTAACAAGACTTTAATAAATTCTTTTATGCCTTTTGTATTCCCTTTGTTATTACAAAAACGATCAAGGAGGTGATCGTAACAGGCAGGTAAAGTTTTTCTCCATTGCTTTAATGGACGAGCAGTTGTAAATGCCATGGGACGTTGTTGAATAAGCTCCATGTAATGAAACGGATCAAGGCTCCATTGATTTACATCGTACAGCCTTTTGTGCTCAGCTATTTTTCTATTACCATAATAGAGGTCAATGCTGTTGACCTTTAACACAGCGCTTAAATTTAAATATGCATATTCTGTTGGCACTGAATAACGATTCTTATCTATTATTACAGTGGAGTACTTGTCTGACTTATTTTTAGAGGTTTGCAGATTACTGAACTCAATATCAGGTAAATCCAGAA
Source organism: Desulfobacteraceae bacterium (assembly GCA_021107575.1). Taxonomy (GTDB): domain Bacteria; phylum Desulfobacterota; class Desulfobacteria; order Desulfobacterales; family Desulfobacteraceae; genus JAIOSM01. The sequence continues at coordinate 17,299 of JAIOSM010000390.1, forward strand.
GATGATGTTTTTCTTGCTCATACAATTCATTTACTGTTTTATCTTTACCGCTTATACGATGTTCCCCATAAGCCATGCATTCTTTTAGCAGTCTTTTGTTTAGGTCTTC
>JAIOSM010000050.1 GCA_021107575.1 Desulfobacteraceae bacterium
CGCTGCCGGTTTGCAATAGATGTTTGCCGTAAGGACGAACCGAATCTGGATTCCGGCGGTCTTGCGCACCATGTGGCCTGTCACCGTTGGAGGGAGTTGTGAATATTCTTCATGTTTTCGATGACTGGTTTGTAGTTTGTCATTTTACAGAGAGACTAAATCCTGGAGCTTTGGATTATTCTTGTTTTTTTAAAAAATACTCTATTAATGTCTGGAAAAAAAAGATATGATGTATATAGTTAGGCTGTGGTAATGGTTTGCAGCAATAAGCTGCACATTTTTGATCATCAAAAATAAGGAAAGATGAAATGAATGTTTTACATATATCTGATTTGCATTTTGGCCCACGCCATTGGGAAGGTGATGATGCAGAGTTGTTGGATAAAATTAACTCCTACAATGCCGATATAGTAATTAATACCGGTGACAGCACTTCGGATGGACTGGAAAGTGAATTTCAGGAGGCAGGACAGTTCTTGAAGGGTATTACATGTGAAAATGTTATTTCTATTATCGGCAATCATGATAAAAGGAATATGAGATCACATGAATATTTCAGGCAATACATATATAATAATGAGATCATTGAACCTTCCAGACCGGAACTGACGATAAAGAAAAATCTTTTTCTCAAGCGGGACATTACCAAAATAAAAAACAATTTCACTGATCTTAATTATGTTAAATTGCTGACTATTGATGATGTAACTGTGCTGATTATCTGTATAGATTCCAACCAGCTGTCCATGGACGAAGGATTTGTTGAGGAGGAAGTTTTAAGGAAGATCTCAAAGAAGATCGACCGGATGAAATATGATACGTCCATGGTATTGATTCACCACTCAATTTTGGCCACTGATGAGGGACCGCTACTAAATTCAATGTTGTTAACCGATTTTGTCAGGGTAAATAAAGTAGGACATGTTTTCTGCGGTCATACCCACCAGCTGGATTTAAGAAAATCTACAGATCTCTATTTTGATTATTCTTTTACCCAGTACATGAGTGGTTCGCTATCATCCTGCAACCATCGTGATGATGATAATATGTTTTTGTTTTATGAAAACTGGGATACCCCTGAAATGCGGATTTATTTGATAAGAGTTTTTTTTGACGGAAATTCTGTGAGTTTTAATGAAGAATTGGTTTTAGGAAACCCGGATACCAAGATACAAATCGGGTAACACTTTTACAATTTGTTTCCCTCGGCTGGTCCGGTATCAGGAGTTATTGAGGTGGTATTACCTAATGGTTAAAATCATTGCGCACAGGGGAGCAAGGAGCATTGCTCCAGAAAATACTATTGCGGCTGCCAATCAGGCATTTAAGGCTGGTGCTGACATTTGGGAAACAGATATTGCCACTACCAGTGATGAGCAATTAATCCTGTTTCACGACGATTCTTTAAAACGAACCACCAATGTGGCAGAAGTTTTTCCTGAAAGGAAGCATCAGGTATTTACTCAGTTTACCCTGGCTGAAATTCTGCTCCTGGACCCGGGCGCCCATTTTATAGAACACGACCCCTTTGGAGAAATAAATAAAGGATCTATCAGTAAAGAGATGCTGGCTGCATTTAAGGCAGAAAAGGTGCCTACGCTTGAAGAAGCCCTGATTTTTACCAGAGAAAAGCATTGGAAGGTAAATCTGGAACTGAAAAAACTACCGGAGAATTTCAAGGATTTTCCCATAGCACAACGGGTTATAGAATTGATCAGGAGACTTAAAATTGATTCTGACCAGCTGATTATTTCTTCCTTTAATCATTCATGGCTCAGGCAGGTAGAAGCCATGGAATCATCTATTGAGATTCAGGCATTGATAGGGTATTCAGAATCAGAGCCTCTTGACTGGGGGGATTTTTCGTTTCCCACGTATAATGCCAGAGGCACCCTGATAGATGAAGGGCAGATTGCTAGAGCTAAAAATAATAAAAAAATGATTAATCTCTTTACTGTAAATGAAAAAGATGAAATGGTTCGGTTTATCAATACAGGAGTTAACGGGCTAATTACGGATTACCCTCAACGCCTTGCCTCCATTGTAAAGAAGTAAGGAATAGCTTCTTCCCGGCTGAAAAAATTTGATCCCACTCTTGAAGAGGCAGCTATGAATCTTGGTGTAACCTCTCTGTTGGCCCTTGCTAATCTTTATTTTTTCAGAAAAGAACGTTAGATATACAGAAATTAAAGAAGAAGTCTATTCTGTTAAGATAAATCCTTGACAATATTGAGTGAAAATGTAAATAATTATTATGACTGAGCGCTCGTTCAAAACGTAAAAGTTAGAAAAGGAGCATACAATTTGGCAAAACAAAAAAAGCAACAGAATCCTCCAGCTGCCAATGAGGTTCCAACTCAGATAAAAAATCCTGAGCTTGTTCAACAGAGGCGAAGACAGATTATCGATTCTACTGTTAAACTTTTTATCAAGCATGGATATCATAAAACAACAACCAGAATGATAGCAAAGGCATCGGGTTTTTCCATTGGTTCATTATATGAATATGTAAGTTCCAAAGAAGACTTGTTATATCTGGTTTGTCAGACAATCCATGCAGAAGTACAGGCTGCTGTTGAAGAAGCGTTGTCCCGAAAGGGCGATGAGAGGAAAAGAGTTTCTGAGGTAATACGTAAGTATTTGCTTGTATGTGATAAAATGTCTGACCATATTTTGTTAATGTATCAGGTAACCCAGTTTCTTCCAAGAAAATGGGAAGAAAGAGTCCTTGAAAATGAGTTGAATATAACAAAAATATTTATTAATATACTAAAAGAACTCTGTGAGAAAGGAGTCCTTCCTGATTTTGATGATAAAACTATTAATTTAGTCGGGCATAATATATCAGTACTTGGTCAGATGTGGGCATTTAGACGATGGAATTTAAAAAATGATTATTCCATTGAAGAATATATAGCAACGCAAACTGATTTTATTCTTGGGTTTGTTTTTTCAAATCAATAAAGGAGAGAAAATGGCTTTTTCAGAAGAAATATATAGCCCAAAAAATTTATTAAGAGTTGTCACTGCAACTTCACTGTTTGACGGTCATGATGTTTCTATAAATATTATGAGAAGGATTCTTCAGGATTCTGGAGTTGAAGTCATTCACCTGGGGCACAACAGATCTGCTGAAGAAGTAGCTGATGCAGCAATAGAAGAGGATGCTCAGGGGATTGCTGTCTCAAGTTATCAAGGCGGTCATCTTGAATACTTTAAGTATATTGTGGATTTATTAAAAGAAAAAAACGCTTCTCATATTAAAGTTTTTGGCGGCGGTGGCGGAGTTATAATCCCTTCTGAAATCAAAGAGCTCCAGGAATATGGGGTCACCAGAATATATTCTCCTGAAGATGGAGCAAAAATGGGACTACAGGGGATTATTAACGATAAAATGGAAAGAATGGATTTTCCAACTGTTGATTTTAATCATCTGGATTATTCAAAACTGAAGGTAGATGAAAAATATGTAACTGCTAATTTTATCACTGCTGTTCAGGTTGCTAAATCAGAGAATCAAGACAAGTTTAAAGAAATCACATCAAAAATTTCTGCAATGTCTGCTAAAAAAGATGTACCTGTAATTGGGCTTACCGGTACTGGTGGAGCCGGAAAGTCATCTCTTACAGATGAATTGATATTAAGACTTCTCATGGATTTTCACGATATTAATATAGCAATTATAAGTTGTGACCCTTCGCGACGTAAAACCGGTGGTGCTCTTCTAGGCGACAGAATACGTATGAATTCCATTGAAACAGGCAGAGTGTACATGCGCTCTCTTGCAACACGAGAAGCTCAGAGTGAGCTTCCCGACACCCTCCCCGAAGCTATTGATGTAGTTAAAGCTGCCGGTTATGATATTGTTATAGCTGAAACAGCTGGAATCGGTCAGGGTGATTCAAGAATAGTAGATATTGTTGATATTGCTGTATATGTAATGACAGCTGAGTTCGGGGCACCTTCTCAGCTCGAAAAAATTGATATGCTCGACTATGCTGATCTTGTTGCAATTAATAAATTTGAGAAAAAAGGCAGTGAAGATGCTTTAAGAGATGTCAGAAAACAGATGCAGCGAAACCGTAAGGCATGGGACATACCTTTAGAGGAGATGCCTGCCTTTGGTACAATTGCATCAAAATTTAATGACGATGGAGTCACTGCATTTTACCATGAAATGTTAAATCTTATTGAAAAGAAAAAAAATATAGAACTTGAAACCTCGTTACCCAAAAATGATGTTAAGCAGTCATCGTCAAAAACAATAATAATTCCCGGAAGCAGGTCACGATATCTTTCTGAAATTTCCGACAGTGTACGGGAATACCACAAAAAGACTCAAGAGCAATCAGATGCTGTAAGAGCACGCTGGCATCTTAACGAGACTGAAGCAGTTCTTGAAAAATCAGGCTCGGATAACCTTTCTGTCGCTATTGAAATTTTAAAGCAATTGACCCGGGAGTCTGAGAACAAAGTTGATAAAGAAACCGATGAAACTCTTTATGAATTCAAAGGCTTAGAAGCTGTTTATACAGCAGACAATCTGGTCTATAGGGTTCGCAATAAAGAGCTTAAAATACCTCTTTTTACAAAGTCCCTTGCCGGTACAAAAATTCCTAAAGTTGCTGTCCCTAAATTTAAAGACCCGGGAGAATATTATGAGTGGATGAGAAAAGAGAATGTAGCAGGGAGTTTCCCATATACTGCTGGTGGCTTTCCTTTGAAACGTGCCGATGAAGACCCCACAAGAATGTTTGCAGGAGAAGGAGGCCCCTCAGAAACAAATAAAAGATTTAAACTTCTTTCTGAAAGCTACCCTGCAAAACGGCTTTCAACAGCTTTTGATTCAGTAACTCTCTATGGCAGAGATCCTGATATACGACCTGATATTTACGGTAAAATAGGCAATTCAGGTGTTTCAATATGTACTTTTGAAGATGTAAAAGTACTTTACGGAGGATTTGATCTTTGTGCTCCCAATACATCAGTATCAATGACCATTAACGGGCCAGCTCCCATGATGCTTGCAATGTTTATGAATGCAGTTATTGATCAACAGATAGATGAGTTCAGAGAAGAGAATAAAAAAGAACCTTCAAAAAAAGAGACACAGGAAATTAAGGAACAAGCTTTATCAAATGTACGAGGTACTATTCAGGCAGATATTTTAAAAGAAGATCAAGGCCAGAATACCTGTATCTTTTCCATTGAGTTTGCCTTAAAAATGATGGGTGATATTCAGCAGTTTTTTAATGATAATAATGTAAGAAATTTTTATTCTGTTTCCATTTCCGGTTATCATATTGCAGAGGCAGGGGCAAATCCCATAACACAGCTTGCATTAACCCTTGCCAATGGATTTACCTATGTGGAATATTATCTTTCAAGGGGGATGGAAATTGATACTTTTGCACCTTCTCTTTCATTCTTTTTTTCCAATGGTATGGATCCTGAATACACAGTAATTGGAAGAGTTGCACGGCGGATTTGGGCAATTGCCATGAAGAATCTTTATAAAGCAAATGAACAATCCCAGAAGCTTAAATATCATATCCAAACTTCGGGGAGATCTCTTCACGCTCAGGAAATACAGTTTAATGATATACGAACGACTCTCCAGGCTTTGTGTGCAGTTTATGATAATTGTAACAGTCTCCATACCAATGCCTATGATGAAGCAATAACGACGCCCACAGAAGAGTCAGTACGCAGAGCAATGGCAATTCAGTTGATTATCAACAGAGAATGGGGACTTGCAAAGAACGAAAATACCTTGCAGGGAAGTTTTGTGCTGGATGAGTTGACAGACCTTGTCGAAGAAGCTGTGTTAAAAGAATTCGATCAAATTACAGAAAGAGGCGGGGTTTTAGGAGCAATGGAAACCGGCTACCAGAGAGGTAAAATCCAGGAAGAGTCAATGTATTATGAGCATTTAAAGCATTCTGGTGAGTTTCCAATAATCGGTGTAAATACTTTTTTAAGTGAGCACACTGATGATCTTGCGAGTGGTGACTTTATTGAACTTGCACGTTCTACAGATGAGCAGAAGGATCAACAATTAGAACGATTAAATAATTTTCAGGAAAAGAATAAAGACAAATCTGAACAAGCATTAGACAATCTTCAGAAGACTGCACTGGAAGGCGGGAATTTATTTGCAGAACTTATGGAGACTGTTAAGTATTGTTCCCTTGGAAGCATTACTCAGGCTTTATATAATGTGGGTGGTAAATATAGAAGAAATATGTAATTTTATATAATTTAGGTTAGGAGAAAAATATGGAAAAGGCTGTAATAGTAAGTGCGACAAGAACTCCTCTTGGAAGTTTTGGAGGCTCTTTAAGTAAAATAGGTGCAACAGATCTTGGTGCACATGTTATAAAAGAAGCTGTAAAAAGAGCAGGGATTGACAAAAAAGAAGTTGATGAATGTATGATGGGAATGGTTCTCCCTTGTGGTTATGGACAAAACCCCGGAAGACAGGCTGCAATGAAAGCAGGCCTTCCCTGGGAAACAGAATCCATCACTGTTAATAAAGTATGCGGCTCAGCTTTAAAAACTGTTATGTTAGCAGCCCAGGCCATTCAATGCGGAGACGCTAATGTGATTGTCGCAGGTGGAATGGAGAATATGAGTATGGCGCCCTATTATCTTGATAAAGCAAGATGGGGACATAGAATGGGGCCGGGTAAAATTGAAGATCATATGGTTCACGATGGATTGTGGGATATTGTAAATGATTTCCATATGGGTGTGTCCAATGAACTCAGCTCAGAAAAATGGGAGATTACCAGGGAAGATCAGGATAAATTTGCAGCGGAATCTTACAGGCGTGCCTGTGAAGCCATAAAGAATAAAAGATTTGCAGATGAAATTGTCCCGGTTGAGATTCCCCAACGAAAGGGTGACCCTGTATTGTTTGATACTGATGAATGCCCCCAGGAAACAAGTTTAGAAAAATTGTCTAAAATGAGACCTGCTTTTCAAAAAGACGGCAGAGGAACAGCCGGCAATGCTTCCATAATCAGTGACGGTGCATCAGCAGTTATTGTAATGAGTGAGACAAGAGCAAAAGAGTTGGGTTGTGAGATTATGGCTGAAATAGGAGCCCAGGCTTCCCATGGTATAGACATGAAATATGTGTTAATGGCGCCTATTTATGCAATCCCGAAAGTGTTAAAGAAAGAAGGGATTAATATTTCAGATATTGATCTTTTTGAGATCAATGAAGCATTTGCAGGAAGTTCAACAGGGATTAACAAGGTCCTTGAACTTGATCCTTCAAAAGTGAATGTTAATGGTGGAAGTGTGGCACTTGGGCATCCCATAGGCGCAAGTGGTGCAAGAGTCCTTACAACACTGCTCTATGAAATGAAAAAACGATCTGTAACTAAAGGACTTGCATCTCTTTGTCTTGGTGGCGGAGAAGCTGTGGCCCTGATTCTCAATATGTAATTTAACAGATAATTAAATAAGATAATATAAGGAGTATAAGCATGGATATTAAAAAATTTGGTGTAATTGGTGCCGGACAGATGGGCAATGGTATAGCTCAGGTTGTAGCAGCAAGTGGACTCGAAGTTATAATGAGTGATATCAAGGATGAGTTTTGTGAAAAAGGAATAGCTACTATAACAAAGAACCTTGATAGAATGGTTAAAAAAGAAAGGATCTCTCAGGATGACAAAACAGCCATTCTTGGTAAAATTAATACAACCACCAATCTAAACGACATGAAAGATGTCGATTTTGTTGTTGAAGCAGCTGTTGAAAGAGAAGACCTTAAATTTAAACTTTTCCAGGACTTAGATAAAATTTGCCCTGCTGATACAATCCTTTCCACAAACACATCATCGATCCCCATAGGAAGAATTGCCGCACAAACAGGCAGACCAGACAAGGTAATAGGCATGCATTTTATGAATCCTGTACCTGTTATGAAGCTTGTGGAGATTATTAAAGGCATTGCAACATCTGATGAAACCTTCAGTCTCACATGGGAATTGAGTGAAAAATTTGGCAAAACTCCGGCAGAAGCCGGTGATTACCCGGGGTTTATTGCAAACCGTGTTTTAATGCCCATGATCAACGAAGCAATATTCTGTTTATATCAGAGTGTTGGCAACGTTGAAGATATTGATACTGTAATGAAGCTTGGAATGAATCATCCTATGGGCCCTCTTGGCCTTGCTGATCTTATCGGGCTTGATACATGTCTTGCAATAATGGAAACTCTTTATGATGGATTTAAAGATTCAAAATACAGGCCATGCCCTCTTTTAAGAAGATATGTTGAAGCAGGCTGGCTCGGGAGAAAATCCGGTAAAGGATTCTACGACTATTAAATATGGAAAGTTTTAAATTAAGTACTCCAAGAAATGAGCTATATAAAAGAATAGAAAAATTTCAGCTGAGATTAAAAGAAAAAGAAGTTGACGCAGCTCTGATCTCTTATAAAACTGACCTTTTTTATTTTTCAGGAACCATTCAGCAGGGATGGCTTTATATCCCTGCTGAGGGTGCTCCGCTCTTTATGGTATTCAAGGATTTCCCCAGGGCAAAACAGGAATCCGGCTTAGATACGATTATTCCTTTAAAAGGTCCGCAATATATACCTGAGACTTTGAAAGAACATGGCTATACAATCCCTGACACCGGCGCATCTCCTGCAACTATTGGCGTGGAGTTTGATGTCCTTCCTGTGAATCAGTTAAATATTTATAAAAGAGCCTTTCCCAAAACTGAATTTATTGATGTCTCTGTTGATATAAGGCTTACAAGAGCAGTTAAATCAGAGTATGAGATAAATATCATAAGACGTTGTGCTGGAAAATGGGACAAGATGATGGAAAAGGCCCCGGACTATATTGAAGAAGGTGTCAGTGAAGTTGCAGCGGCGGGGAAACTTGAAGGATACGCCAGAACTTTAGGGCATCAGGGTTTCATAAGAATGCGTATATGGACAGGTGAACTTCTGTATGGGCATTTTATGTCTGGTTCTTCTGCCTCCCTGCCAAGTCATCTTGCGTCAGCTACCGGTGGCCCTGGAACCTGTGCTGCATCTGCCCAGGGAGCAGGGTTTAAAAAAATAGAAAAAAATGAACCGATTTTAATTGACTATGCATTTGGTGTTGATGGTTATCTTATAGATAATACAAGAATTTTTTCCATTGGCAGGCTTTCTGATGAATTTTTAAAAGCCCATGATACAATGCTTGAAGCTCAGGAGATTGCAAGGAAAATAGCACTCCCGGGAACTCCTTGTGAAGATATATATTTTGCAATGTTAAAACATGTAGAAAATGCAGGATATAAAGATTATTTCATGGGGGCAGGTGAGCCAAGAATCAAATTTACAGGGCATGGTATCGGACTTGAAATTGATGAATTTCCATTTATAGCCCAAGGCCATAAGCTAACTCTTGAAAAGAATATGGTAATAGCAATGGAACCTAAAATAGTGATTCCCGGCAAAGGTGTGGTGGGAATAGAAAACACACACCTTGTTACAGAAACCGGGCTTGAGTCCCTGGCAAGTTTTCCTGATGAAATTGCTGTGATTTAAATAAACAATTCAGGCTTTTTTGGCTCTTTGCAATTTTCTGACAGTAATTTTATTTTTTCCAGCAGAGGCGGTACTTTCAATCCCCTTGCTTCTGTTGGACAGACCTTTACACAAGCAGAGCATAATATGCATTTATCGTTGTCAGTAATTACTTCATCTTCATAAGTAATAGCCCCTGTAGGGCAGACAGTGGCACAGGTTTCACACATGGTACAAGCATCATTATCAGTAGATGCAGCAGCTTTTGATGGTGTCACTCCGTCTTTATAGGGAAAGTTTCCGGGAACATCTATTTGAGCCATATCATCAACGTTGTTACTCTTTTGCATTTTATCTAAAATGCTTTTTCCAAAGGCTTCTGTCTCCGAAATATCGTCTTTATCAGGTCGTCCTGCACCAATGGGAAACTCCTTGTTGGAAAATGAGTGCTCACCTATAAACGCTCCTGCGGCTACAGGTTTAAACCCGAACTCTACAGCAATATTCTTTAATTCTAATAGTGCATCGCCATAGGCTCTGTTCCCATAGACAACAACAACTGCTGCCAATGCGCTGTCCCCTTTAAATTTTTCTAATAGATCAGCAGCCATCGCAGGGATACGCCCTCCATAAACCGGCATGCCAAAAATAACAAAATCATTGCCTGAAAAATTAATATTTTCAATTGTCCTGTCAGGCAGGGTTAAGTCAATATGTTCGACATTGTCTGTCCCCATGCCTTGGGCAATGCCCTCAAGTATTGTTTTTGTGGTTCGTGTGGGTGAGAAATAGATAAGTTTTACAGTTTTAATATCCATATTTAGCTCCTTTTAGGATGACATTTACTGCAACTTGAAGGTGCAGCTTTTGTATCATTTTTTTTATTGTATTCTTTATGGCATTTAATGCAATTTTCATGAATTGCTTCTGCATGATACTCTAATTTTTCCTTTAGAGAAAGTTTGGTTTTATCTTTTGGTCTTGGGGCCTGCCCTGGTTTAGTGTGGCATGCAATACAGTTCTCTACATTATCATTTTTCTTTAAATCATTCAAAGGCGCGCCATTCTTATCATGATGACACTCTCCGCAGCCTATTTTATACTCTTCAGCATGCTTTTTGTGGGTAAATAACATAATTCCTTTTTTATGTGTGGAATATGCAGGATTA
>JAIOSM010000056.1 GCA_021107575.1 Desulfobacteraceae bacterium
AAGTAAGCCATTGGGTTCAAAAGTATTTATTAATGGTGCCTATCAAGGGAAGACCCCTTTGGAATTTGAATTGCCTGCTGATATTTATACACTTGAGATAGGACATAAGGGTTATCGTAATTATAAACAACAGATAAAGATCCAGCCTGGCCAGAGGCTTCACATTCAAACGTCTCTTCATTGGGCAGGATACAAACATTTTATAGGAAATCCAATTCAGGTTATTGATGATATTAGCGATTTAATTAAACCATAAAAAAAACAGATTTATTAAAACTCTTTTAAGGGAGGTTAATCAATGGAAAAAAAAATAAGCAAAGTTGCAGTATTCATATTGGCAGTTTTTCTTTTTGCAGGACAATTATCTCTTTATGCTGGCAACACCTTAACTATTACCGGTAAAGTTAAAGATGTGGGTCTTGAGGATAAATCCCTGGTCCTTGGCATGGGGGATGCAGATCAAATTTTTTATATGGACGAAAATACTCAGATCATAATGGATCAAAAGACAAAGGCATTAGAGGATATAAGTATCGGAGATGTAATTGAGATCCAATACAATAAATCTGGTGATGACAATATTGTTATAAAAATAAATATTGTTTCATGATTTTAAGCATTTTATTTTGCTGGTGTTGCGCAGCTTCCTTCATTTATCTTAATGGGTGGTTCTTAAAAGGCAACACCAGCATTTTTTTTAAAAAAGACTTTCTTTTAATAGAATATAAAGACCCATCATCCAAATCTTGGCTGTATTACAGACACAGTATGGGTCAAACCAATGCATCAAAATATGTTATGTGGAAACTAAGATTGTTTATAGCAAATATTCAGATAGGTTGGAAATGCGTCTTTTTACAATAAAAGTTCTGTTCTAATAGTTAAATAAAATATCATTTTCCAGATAAGCCTGTTCCAGTTTTTCCTGATGATTTTTTAGTTTATTTCCCATATCTGTTGCCAGAGTATGGACCAGATAGTTAATGAGACTTATCAGGGAAGCTGGGTTTCCGAGGAAAGGAATTGTTTTTAAAGGTGCAATAAGAATATGATCGCTGAACTGGATCAAAGGGCAGGAGGAACTATCTGTCAACAAAATTAGTTTCAGTTTCTGGCGTTTTACAAGCTTTCCCATTTTTATTAATTCGTTTGGATATCTTGACATTGCAATAACAACTACAGCAGATTTTTTAGAAGCAAATATCAACTGGTCAATGGTTGTTCGGTCACTTCCCTTAAAAATATTTACATTTTCCCTGATTTTCGCCAGAGTCCAGCCCATATAATATGCCGATGTATAGGAAAGTCGTGAACCGATAATATATACAGCTTCTGATTCCTTTAATAGTCTCCTGATTTTTTTTACTTCTGATAAATCAATATTTTTACTCATAGCCCTGATGTTTTCAATGTCCTGATTAGTTATCCTTTCAAGCTCAGCATCTTCACTACGTACAGCAGAGTTGGCAAGCCTGTTCCTTTCAATCAGGGTGAGCTCAGTGTCAATCAGCTCTCGCAAAGCCTGGATGAACAATGCATAACTATCATATTGTAATTGACGTACAAATCTGACAACAGTAGCTTCGCTGACACCCACTGCAGCAGCAAGCTTTCTTGTAGTCATAAATACAGCTTTGTCTGGATTGGACAATGTAAAGTCTGCCAGTATTTTGCCTTTAGATGTTAATTCAGGATAGCGTGTATTAATAATTTTATTTAGAGAAGTAGTTTTTTTACCCATTGGATTTCCTGGCCATTAAAAAGATTAAAACCTGTCAATTTGTTACATTTTTCTTCATGATTGTCAAGGCTTTGCTCGATTTTGACACTGGTGGTTATCAAAGAATATAGTAGCAAAGCCTATTGTAACAATACTTATCAATTTTGATTTTATCATTGACAAGTATTGCTCGTCATGAAAGGTTTTGTTAGTTTAATACAATAGGAAAAGGAAAAATAAGAATCAGAATTTTTGAATATATTAAAATAATATTTAAATATATCAGTTTAGGGAATTAATACTGTTTAAATAAGAAATCACAATATTTATTGGATAAGTTATTGATAGCAATTTATTGATATGATATAATAAAAAAATTGGTTTCAGGATAATTTAAAAGAGACTGTTGAAATATTTAAGTTTTGATAAAACCAATCATTGTAACAGGCAGTCTGAAGATAAATGGAGGCAGAAACATGGATTCTGCAAAACAATTTGGACAACTTCTTAATATTGATTTAAATTCAGGTCAGTGCACGCTGTCAGAATTTCCTGAAATTGCTTTTCAATTTATTGGAGGGCGTGGGTTCAATATCTGGCACCTTTATCATCATCTCCCTGCCGATACAGACCCCCTGGCTCCTGAAAACATATTGTTGTTGACATGCGGCCTTTTGACGGGATCGTCTGCTCCAACCTCAGCAAGATTGCATTTAAATGCTCTCTCACCCTTGACAGGAATATTAGGAAGTTCAAACATTGGCGGGTATTCCGGGGCCTGGCTCCGATCCTGTAACATTGCCTCCATAATAATTACTGGGAAATCAAAAAAGCCAGTCTATCTTTATATTGATTCTCAAGAAGCTCATCTTAAAGATGCTTCCCATCTTCAGGGGTGCGATGCCTTTGAAACACAGGATATCATCAAACAATCCCATAAAAGCAATAAATTAAAACTTTTGACCATTGGACAGGGAGGTGAAAGCAAGATAAGGTTTGCTGCAATAATGAGCGGACGGGATCATGCTGCCGGCAGAACAGGGATGGGATCGGTCATGGGGTCAAAAAATCTTAAAGCCATCGCAATAGCCAAGGGGACCCATAAACATTTTTCTGCGGTTACATCGTTTCAGAAAAGTGCTGTTAAAGACTATGTCTCTAAAATAAAAAAATCATCTGAGTTCGGTTTTTTTTCAAAACATGGCGGTGCAGGATATGTGAAATGGGTAAATGACTTTGGTATCATGGGCAGTAGGAATTATGGCCGCACTGGCATCAAAGATATTGAAAAAATAGATGGTCGTAAACTTGAAAAAAACATAGTCCGGTCAAGTGGCTGTTTCCGGTGCCCTGTCCAGTGCAAAGCAGATCTTAAGATAGAAGAGATGGATACGGATGAGCTTTTTACACGTCCTGAGTTTGAACCTGTAATTAATCTGGGTCCAAAATGCGGCCTTAATGACCTGAATAAGATCATTAAGCTGGACAACCTGTGCGGTCGTCTTGGCATAGACACAACTTCGACGGCCAGCGTCATCGCTTTTGCCATGGATCTGCATGAAAAAAAAATATTACCCGGGGATCTGCCCGCCCATCTGATTGAAGATCTCGATCTTTCCTGGGGTAATGCTGAAACCATGGAAAAGTTAATTTACCAGATGATTGAGGGCAAAGGGCTGGGGAAAATTTTATGCCTTGGCGTCAGAAAAGCAGCTGAGATCATCGGCAATGGTGCCAAACAATATGCAGCCCATGTCAAAGGGCTGGAACTGACCGCTTACCACCCCACCGCAATTATGGGCACTGCTCTTGGATATGCTGTATCAAGCCGCGGCGGCGATTATAATAATGTCTATGCTTCTCTTGAATACGGCTGGTCAGAAACAGAGGCTGAAAATGAATTCGGGACAAGGGAAGCTGTAAACATAAAGTCTATCCTGGCAAAAGGCAAGGTGATAAAAAAGGCTGTTACAACAAATATTATTGTGGACAGCTTAGGTCTTTGCAAAGTACCGGTTTTATCTCTTTTAAAATCCTTTAATCTTGAAAATGAAGTAAAGCTTATCAACGGATTAACCGGTCTGAAGATTTCAAATACAGATCTTTTTGAGGCAGGCGAAAAGATTGCTGCCCTTGAAAAACTTTTCAATATTAAGCATGCCAATGATGGTATTGAGGATAAACTTCCACAGATGTTCATAAGCCAGGACAATAATCAAAAATTAATCAAACAAAATTTTGAAACAATGTTACAGGAATATTATAAGGCAATGGGGTGGGATGAAAAAGGGATTCCCCCCGAACCTGAATAAAAACATATTTTATATATATTTGGAGGGTAAAAAGAATGATTCAGTCTTCAAACATTCAAAGCAGATCCGTTGGTATGAAAATTTTTACTGAAGATCAGATATGGGAAATCAGACAGGCCGCTTTTGACATCATTGAAACAATCGGGTTTAAATGCCATCACAAAGAAGTCCATAAAATGATGAAACAGGCTGGCGCACTTGTTAAGGACAACCATATCAACATCCCAAGACATATTGTTCAGGAATGCCTTGGCACAACTCCTCAAGGCTGGACTATTTATGACAGGAACGGTAAAAGGGCAATGGAAGTAGAAGGGGAGAAAAGCCATTACGGCACCTCCACAGCAAGCCCTAATACCCGGGATGCATTTACAGGTGATATCCGGCCGACTTCTATAAAGGATATTAAACTGGGAGCCAAGGTGGCGGACTACCTGGATGGCATTGATTTCGCAATGCCCATGGGGACAGCCCAGGATGTACCAGCAGATGCAGCAGAGGTCCACGAATTTGAAGCTATGGTTTCCAACACAACAAAGCCATCTGTTTTTATCGGTTATACAGCCCTTGGCTGTGAGTATGTTTACGAAATGGCGGCAGTTATAGCAGGGGGACGGGAAAATTTACGAAAAAAACCATTTACCATTGCATACCCTGAAGCCATAGCGCCACTTTTTTTTCCTGATGAAGTTGTTGAGCGTATTTTTGTGGCAGCTGACTGGTTTATGCCCCAGCTGCCAGGTTCAACTGTCCAGCCAGGCGCAACAGGGCCTGTGACACTGGCAGGTGTCATCACTCTGATTACAGCTGAGTCACTGATTCACATTACAATTGCCCAGCTGCGAAAAAAAGGGTGTCCCGTTGCCATGAGCGGCAATGTGGGTGTCCTTGACATGCGAACAGCACTTATGGCCTTTGGTGCACCAGAGAACAACCTGGTACTTGCTGCACAGGCAGAGGTGGCACGCTCTTTTAACCTGCCGACCTGGGGACTTGCCGGGACAACAGATGCAAAAAGCCTAGATGCCCAGGCAGGCATTGAAAGTGCCTTTTCAATATTGAGCCAGGGACTTTCCGGCCTGAACCTTATCCATGATGTCGGGTATATGGCTTCGGGTATGGTCTGTTCCCTTGAACAGCTGGTAATGGGTAACGAAGTGGTCGGTATGACAAAGCGGTTTGTAGAAGGGATTACAGTAACCAGGGAAACTATTGCAAGGCAGATCATAGAAGATGTAGGACCTCGTGGTCACTTTCTGGTGCAGCAGCACACAATGAATCATTTCAAAAAAGAACTCTGGAATGCTAAACTTTTAAATCGCCAGACAGTTGATGCCTGGAATGCTGCCGGTAAACCGTCAATGGAAGACCGGGTAAAAGAAGAAGTAAGGATGATTACAGAAACTCATAAGCCGGAACCTCTAAGTGATAAGATCATATCAGAACTGGACAGATTGAAAAAAGAAGGTGAGAAGGAAATCCTTGCCAAAATACAAAAGGGATAATGAGGAAGAACAGATGACAATCAAAAAATATGACGCAATTATAATAGGCGCAGGAATTATCGGTAACAGTATTGCATATGAGATGTCCCTTAAAGGACAAAAAACCCTGAGTATTGACAAACTGGGAGGATCTGGATTTGGTTCCACTGCCGGATCATGTGCGATTATCCGGCTTTACTATTCTTCCCCTGAAGGGGTGGCGCTGGCCAGAGAAGGCTATTATTACTGGCTTGACTGGAACCGGTATTTAAATGTTACAGATCCCGATGGTATGGCTTATTATAAAAATACCGGTGCCATGGTCTTCAAATCAGAGGGGAATGACAATCTTAAAAATATTATGAAATCCCTTGATACTCTTGGTGTTGGATATCTGGAGCTCAACCCTGAAGAGATACGTTCCTATCTGCCCCAACCAGATTTAAGATCTTTCCACCCCCAGAAACTCATGGATGATCCAGGTTTTGGAAAAGCCACGGGTAAAAGTGTTAACGGTGCTGTCTTTGTTCCTGAATCAGGATATGTATCTGATCCTAAGCTGTCCACCCATAATGTGGAAATGGCTGCTCGAAATGTTGGAAGTGACTTTCTATTCAACGCTGAAGTGAGTGCTGTCCTTCAAAAAAATGGACGCGTATCCGGTGTTTCCCTTCAAGACGGCACTGAAATTTCAGCTCCTGTGGTGGTCAATGTGGCAGGTCCCCACTCTTACCTCATTAACAAGATGGCAGGAATTGAAGGTCAAATGAATATCAAAACCCGAGCTCTGCGAGTAGAAGTAGCCCATGTACCAAGCCCTGAAGGAGTGGACTGGGAAAAAACAGGAATTATAACCTCTGATAGTGACCTTGGTGTCTATACCCGGCCTGAAACCGGCAATCACTTTTTGATTGGTAGTGAAGAACCTGACTGTGATCCATTGGACTATGTTGATCCTGACAATTATAATACTGATTTTACTGATCAGAACAGAGTCCAGGCCATACGGGAAGCAATGCGGATTCCTGGTTTGCCAATTCCCAATAAACCCCAGGGCCTTGTTGATCTCTATGATGTCTCCGATGACTGGTATCCAATTTATGATAAATCAAGCCTTCCAGGATTTTATCTTGCAATTGGTACCAGTGGTAATCAATATAAGAATGCACCGGTAGTTGGAGCGTTTATGTCTGAGCTCATCCAGTATTGTGAAAATGGTATAGATCATGACAAAAACCCAATGAAATACAAAATGAAATACATTAATCATACACTGGATATTGGTTTTTTCAGCAGAAACCGTGAAATAAATCAGGATTCAAGCTTTTCAGTTATTGGATAACCGCCATGTACCCTTAAAAAAAGAAAATTTAATTATCATGAATCATAATAAAACAAAAGATAGTGATATGCTGCTGGGATTACACACTTACAGCTTATATCTGCATGGAATAGGTCAGACATGGGCAGGATTTAAATTGCCCTGGGAAAGACGGCTCACAACCTTTGAACTTTTTGACCTTGGTATTGAACTGGGGCTTGATGGATTTCATATTGATGATGGTGTTCTGGAAAATCTTGACCCTGTTTTTGTAAAAGAAGTAGGCGCATCGGCAAAAGAGAAAAATCTATATCTTGAATATAATATGTCCATGGACCTTGGAAATATTGATACTGGTATCCAGCATGATCTTAAAGATGGGCTGAACACTGCTTTAGATCTTGGTGCAGACGTAATCAAGGTTGGAATGGATTTGGCACGACCGAGCCCGAGGACCGGCAGTGAATTTGATCCAAGGGTTATGCCCTATTTTGAAGAAACTATAAAACGATTTAAAGCTGTTGCACCAATGGCAGAAGAGTATAATATCCGCTTTGCTCTTGAAAACCATTGTGATACTTTTTCAAAAGAGATTCTCTGGATATTAAAAGAGGTGGATCATCCTTTTGTGGGCGCATGTATTGATACAGTAAATGCCTGGCATATGGGTGAAAATCCTATGCAGGCAATTGAAAATATAGCTCCTGTGGCATTTACAAACCATTTCAGAGATAACCGCATTGAATTTCGCAGAGATGGTTTTCAAGTAACAGGTGTTGCAACAGGTGATGGTGATATTGATATGAACAAGGCATATGAGCTTATAAAAACATACTCTCCCACCAACAGAATTAATATTGAAACAGATATGGGAATAAGCCTTGAAGATAAGGCTACTGCCTTGCGCCTTGAGCTTGAAACCATTAAAAAATGTATTAATTATTGCCGGAATACACTCAATATTGGCAATGACAGATAAATATTATACATGGCCATAATAATCAGGGTGTACAGCACTTGAATAGGCTAACTCTAATAGAGTTCCCCAACTGAAAACAGGAATTTCTATTTCTC
>JAIOSM010000210.1 GCA_021107575.1 Desulfobacteraceae bacterium
CCGATCTTCCTGTTTTTCTCCTTTATCAGAATCTTTTTTCGCTATGCCTGCCACCCTAAACTTGCCATAAATACCGAGCCCCTGCAAAACTGATACTGCTATGGAAATCTGTCCCTTGCCTCCATCCACAAGTAAAAGATCAGGAAGTTTCATGTCTTTGTTAGAATATCTTCTTGTTAAGACTTCCTGCATATATGCATAGTCGTCATGGTGCTCATTGTCACGAATAATATATTTTCGATACAAATCTTTATCAGGCTCACTATCAGTAAAAACAACCATGGAAGAGACTGCATGCTGCCCTGAAATATTTGAATTATCAAAACATTCTACTCTTCTTGGCAGGCGATCCATTCTCAGTAGGTTTTTAAGAGCTGTTAAAAGATTTTCTCTTTCAATTTTTTTCAATGCAATATTTTTTAACTTCTTATCAGCATTGGCAATTGCCATTTCAATAAGTCTTTTTTTATCTCCTTTTTTAGGAACAATGATTTTAACTTTTTTACCTTTTTTCTCAGAGAATACCTCTTCGATTATTTTATAACTCTCAATCGCGTTTTGAATTAATATGGTTGAAGGCAAAAATGGTGCTTTTTCATAAAACTGTGTTACAAAGGCTGACAGTATTTCTGAAATTGAATCTGTTTTTAGATCAAATATATAATCCCCTGCATCAACAAGGTATCCTGATCTTACTTTAAGAATGGTTACAACAGCTTTTGATTTATCCTTTGCTAAAGCAATGACATCTCTGTCCTCAAGGTCACTTGATACAACATATTGTCTTTCCAGGGTTTTTTCCATTGCAAAGATTGTATCTCTTTTCTCGGCAGCTTTTTCAAAATTCTGATCATCTGCATAGGATTCCATCTCCTTTTTCAATCTTGTGATAATATCTTTGCCTTTGCCTTTTAAAAACAGCGAGACATCTTTGATAATCTGATCATATTCATTCTTTTGTACATCATTACAACATGGACCAAGGCAGGCTTTGATCTGAAAATTTAAACAGGGTCTTGATCTATTGTTAAACTGAGTTTTCTTACATTTTCTAAGTTTGAAAATCTTATGAATCTGCCTTAGAGTTGTTCTTACACTATAAGCGGATGAATATGGGCCAAAATAGAGGGCACCATCTTTCTTAATTTTCCTTACAACATTTATGGGAGGATATTTTTCGTTTCTGTCAATTTTCAGATATGGATAATTTTTTCCGTCTTTTAAAAGTACGTTGTATCTTGGCATATACTCTTTGATTAAATTTGATTCTAATATATATGCTTCATGATCTGACCTTGTAATAATAGTTTCAAAATCATCTACTTTTTTTAATAGTATTCCTGTTTTCAAGTCATGGCGCTGATTTACAAAATAAGAAGAAAGTCTTTGTTTGATATTCTGAGCTTTGCCAACATATATGATCTTTCCCCTATTATCTTTCATAAGATACACCCCCGGCTCTTTGGGGGCTTCTTTGTATTTTTCAGAAAGATTATTTTTAATTGAAGTTGTCATAAGACTTATATATCTTGAATCTGTTTCAGTTCCTTGATTTTATCCCTAATTGCAGCTGCCTTTTCAAACTTTAAATCTTTAGAGGCTCTTTTCATGTCTGATTGTAATTCATTTATAATTGCATCAAAATCTTTGTGTTTGCTTTTATATTCTTCAACTTCCTCTGCTACAAGTCCTTGTTCAGCATTAACACTCTTTTCCATGGAATAATCAAACATTCTAAGCTCTTTTATAATAGTAGTGGGCGTAATATTATGTTTTTTATTATGTTCTTTCTGGATACTCCTGCGTTTTTGGGTCTCTTTGATGGCTTTTTCCATTGAAACAGTCATTTTATCAGCATACATAATAACCTGACCAGACACGTTCCTTGAAGCCCTGCCAAAAGTCTGAATAAAAGACCTGAATGATCGTAAAAATCCTTCTTTATCAGCATCGAGTATTGCCACAAGTGATACTTCAGGAATATCAAGCCCTTCTCTTAAAAGATTTATTCCAATGAGAACATCAAAAACTCCTCTCCTTAGATCCTGAATAATATCAACTCTCTCAATTGTTCCAATATCAGAATGAAGATACTTAACCTTGATCCCTAAATCAAAATAATAATCTGTCAGATCTTCAGACATTCTTTTTGTGAGAGTTGTAACCAGAACTCGTTCTTTTGCTTTAACTCTCTTTATTATCTCTTCATAAAGATCATCAACCTGGGCTTCAGCGCTCCTTACCTCAACTTTTGGATCTAAAAGGCCTGTAGGTCGTACAATCTGTCGGGCTATTCTTAAACCTGATTTTTCGATTTCATAATCAGCAGGTGTTGCAGAAACATAAATCACATGATCTACTTTGCCCTGAAACTCTTCAAATTGGAGCGGTCTGTTATCAGCCGCAGAAGGCAGTCTGAAACCATGTTCAATCAAAGATTCTTTCCGCGATTTGTCTGCCTTGTACATTGCTCCAAGCTGGGAAACTGAAATATGGCTCTCATCAAAAAACAGAAGGAAATCCTCAGGAAAATAATCAAAAAGAGTTGGAGGCGGCTGACCTTTTGCTCTACCTGTAAGATGCCTTGAATAATTCTCTATCCCGGTGCAGTATCCAATTTCCTGCATTATTTCAAGATCATACTCTGTTCTTTCTTCAAGGCGCTGGGCTTCCAAAAGTTTATTTTCAGAATATAAAAAATCAAGTCTCTGTTTTAACTCTTCTTTTATACTCTTTATTGCCCTTTCCCTTGTCTGCTGCATTGTTACATAATGAGAAGCTGGAAAAACTGCCGTCTCTTTGAGCGTGTTTGTCATATCCCCTCTAAGAGGGTCAAACTCACTGATGCTCTCTATTATATCACCAAAAAATTCAACTCTCAGAGCAAATTCCTCTTCATATACAGGAAAAATTTCAACTCTGTCTCCCCTTACCCGAAATGTCCCCCTGTGAAAGTCCATGTCATTTCGTGTATATTGAATGCTCACAAGTTTTCTTATAAATTTATCCCTGGAGAGTTCCATGTCTATGTTAAGCTTGATACATAGTTCAAGATAATCTGCCGGCGCTCCAAGTCCATAAATACATGACACACTTGCTACCACAATAACATCAGTTCTTGAAAGCACCGCTCTTGTGGCAGAATGCCGCATTCTGTCTATCATATCATTTATGGAAGCATCTTTTTGAATATATGTGTCTGAAGAAGGAATATATGCCTCGGGCTGATAATAATCATAATAACTTACAAAATATTCAACACGATTTGTTGGAAAAAGACTTTTAAACTCATTATAAAGTTGAGCTGCAAGGGTCTTATTCGGGGCAATTATTAATGTTGGCTTTTCAATTTTTTCAATAATATTTGCCATTGTAAATGTTTTACCCGACCCTGTAACACCCAACAATACCTGGTGTGCATGACCTCTCTTAACGCCATCTGTTAAATATTGGATTGCTTCGGGTTGATCTCCTGTTGGCACAAACTCTGATTCTAATTCAAACACACTCATATCTGACTTAAATCCATTTTTATTAAACTTATCATCAAACTTGCCTTTTCTGAAAACCTATTCTGTGGTAATTATTATAGCTTAAGATTTGTCATAATTATATAGAGAGTTTGAGGGACACATGAAAGAAATGGAAGAAAAAAACGACACACTTACCAAAAGTCACTTTATACAGTCGATTATTGAAAATGATATCAAAGAGAACAAGAACAATGGAAATGTTACAACACGATTTCCACCTGAACCTAATGGATTCCTGCATATAGGTCATGCAAAATCAATGTGCCTCAATTTTAATATGGCTGAAAAATATAATGGGAAATGCAACTTAAGATTTGATGATTCCAACCCTGCAAAAGAAGAACAAAAATATATTGACTCTATTATCTCTAATGTTAAATGGCTTGGATTTGACTATAAAGATAAACCTTTCTTTGCCTCGGACTACTTTGACAAGCTCCATGAATATGCCGTGCAACTAATAAAAATTTCCAAAGCGTATGTATGCAGCCTTTCTGCCGATCAAACCAGGGAATACAGAGGAACTTTAAAAACACCTGGGAAAAATAGTCCTTACAGAGAGCGATCAATTGAAGAGAATCTTGACCTTTTTACAAAAATGAAACAAGGAGAATTTGAAGCAGGAGAACATGTTTTACGTGCAAAGATTGATATGTCTTCTCCCAACATCAATTTACGTGACCCTGTGATTTACAGAGTTCTTAAAATACCACATCCAAGAACTGGTTCCAAATGGAACATATACCCCATGTATGATTTCACTCACTGCCTTTCTGATTCTATTGAAACGATCACCCATTCTCTATGCACACTGGAATTTGAAGATCACAGACCGCTATACGACTGGATTCTTGACGAGCTTGGCACTGATTCTCATCCCCAGCAGATTGAATTTGCCAGAATGAATATCAATTTCACGGTTTTAAGTAAAAGAAAGCTAAAACAACTTGTGGACAAAGGATATGTGGAGGGGTGGGATGATCCCAGGATGCCAACTCTTGAAGGACTACGCAGGCGAGGATTTACACCAGAATCTATTAAAAATTTCTGCAATACTATTGGTATCAGTAAAAAACAGAGCCGAATTGATTATGGGCTTCTTGAGAACTCTCTTCGTAATGATCTGAATGAAAAAGCTCCAAGAAGAATGGGAGTATTAAACCCGCTTCTTATTGAAATTGAAAATTACCCGGAGGGTAAGACTGAAGAGCTTGACGCAAAAAACCATCCACAAAATCCTGAAATGGGGATAAGAAAAGTTGTTTTTTCAAAAACAATCTATATTGAAAAAGAAGATTTCATGGAAGACCCGCCAAAAAAATTCTTTCGACTTACTCCAAACCAGGAAGTCAGACTCAGATTTGCCTATTTTATATCCTTAAAAAAAATCATCAAAGATGAAGCAACAGGTGAAATCATTAAACTTATCTGTACTTATGATCCTGCAACAAAAGGTGGTAATGCTCCTGACAAAAGAAAAGTAAAGGGCACGCTTCACTGGGTTAGTGCTGAAGAATTTATTGAAGCAGATGTTAACCTTTATGACAGACTTTTTATTGATGAAGACCCGGAATATGATGTTGAAGATTTTACCGAAAATGTCAATCCTGGCTCTTTAAAGGTCCTTGCAGGCTGCAAGCTTGAAAAAAGCCTTTCTGACGCAGAACCTGAGAAGGCATATCAATTTGAAAGACTCGGATATTTTTGCCTTGATCCAAAATTCAGCTCGACTGCTTCACAGAATCAAAACCCTGTGTTCAACAGAGCTGTAACATTAAGAGATGCATGGGCAAAAGTTGTAAAACAAAAACAACAGGCAAAAAAACAAAAAGAAAAAGCCCTTATTAAACAAAAGGCAAAAAAAAACTTGCTTCAGTAATGCCCTATTTTACCATATTGGTAAAATCAGCCAGTAAAACAGATCTGGATTCATCAGTCGGATCAAGTGTATACTTCACACCTATATGAAATTTATGGTCTCTTTTAGCAGTATTGAATTTCCCTGCACCTATAAAAAAACGGAACCCTTTATCGTTTAAATAGATTGGATCAATAAGGCTGTCCCCTTGCATTTTTCCATTGGCTGTAATTTTCATAGTCAGTATAGAATCGTCAAGAAGTCGATCCTTGCAAAAAACAAGAAACAAGAATTCGTCTTTAATCCCTTTTTTTATAAATTTTGATTTGGATACCATTGAGACTGCATTCTTTAAAGCAAAAAGGTATAACTTGGTATAAGAATGCAGGCTTCCCTTAGAGGTTGCATCAAAATCAGATTTCCGAACAATATAGGCCTCTATCCCCGGAGAATTAGGTGATACTGGAGCAGCATGAGATTTGGTAATAACAATACCTTTTTTTGTAGTTATATAGTGTGCTGCGAAATAAAGCCCTGCCCTTCTCTCAAATTCATCCTGCAACAATAGCAAACCTTCTATAGTGGTCTTTACCTTTTTAGATGAAATTTGAACTGATTCATATCCCATAATGGAAAACTTTGCAGGGAAAAATCCTTTGTACTTAAAATCCTTTGAAATTGTGTGTTTGCCTTTCTTGGTAAACCAAACATTTTCAACTCTTTTTGCTCTTTTTTTCTCACCTTTGACTCTATTCAAAATGGCAGCAAAAACCAGTTGGACATCCGCCGGCATTGAAGATGCTGTTATTGCTTTCATCTCAGCTACATTCATTTCTTTTGGTTTCTTGGCTGCTACCTCCTTTTTTTCAATACAGCCAGAGAAAAAAAACAGCCCCAGTATAAATAAAAATAGAATATTAATTATATTTTTCATTTTCTCTTTCCTTCTTAATAATTTTTACATGGTTTAGTTACCAAAGCCTCTGACAGTGAATCTTGATGCCTTGGAACATCTTGAGCCCATTTATTTACTATTAAGGAATCTTCTTTTAAAACTGTAATTTTAGTTTAACGTAAACTGGGAAACACGATTCATCTCCCTTATCAACTGAGCTAACTAAGCCATTTGATTGTCCATTAATTACTACAGGATTGATAGTGACATCGCCATTCCACAACTTGGTAACAGCAGGTCGCTGCTTTGAAAAAGCCAAAGCAAATACTGCTGCAGGATTGCTCAAAAAGGCCAACCTATTATATAGATTGAGTCCTAATAAACCTATTGGCGGTATTAAGAAAAGTTTTTTGCTCCCTGAATTGCTAAATCTTTTAGATTTCAAATTTGAATGATGGAGTAGAGCTATTATAAATACACTTGTCCATAGAACAAAAACAACAGTTGCCAGGACAGCCCTTGAGTCAACATATGACATTTTGAGATCTTGCCCGCCATCGGCGTGAGTAAATCGAACCGCGGAAGGTATCAGCAGGCACATCACTACGAAAAAAATAATAATTTTCTTCTTAATTTGTTTTTTCATCTTTCCTCCTTTTTATATAGGTATATAAATCATTAAGGGTTAATTTATCTATAAAAAGCGGACTGTGAAGATAGACTAGTTTTTCATAAATCATTAAGAAAATCAATATGTTTTTATGAAGTAATAATATTTTGATTTCAGAAAAAAGTAGAAAATTCTTTTTAGTTCATAAAGGAGATGAATATATTCTTAAATAATATCAGGAAAATAGTTTCATTTCAAAGGCAATTGTTTTAATTGTAAACTCTTTTTTATTATTCTGTTTTCCAGGTAGTACCTTCAGGACCGTCTTTAAGTATAATATTCATTGCTTGAAGCTTGTCTCTTATTTCATCGGCTTTTGCAAAATCTTTATTTGCACGTGCTTTATTTCTTTCTGCTATAAGGTTCTCAATCTCTTTAGGGTCAAGACTTTGATATTCAATCACTCTTTTACTTTTCTGCTCAAAATATTCTGATGGTTTAAGAAGGAATATTCCAAGGAGTTCACCCATCTTCCTTAAGTCAGAGTAAACTATATCAAGGTCTTTGCCCTGATCACTGCTATCAAGAATTGTGTTACCTTTTTTAACGCTGTCAAAAACAGATGCTATTGCCCTTGCTGAATTAAAATCATCATTCATTGCCAGAGTGAAATCATCCCACAAAGGACCATTATTTGCATTGCTTTTCTTTGCACCTGCTTTTTCAGCTCTTTCCAAAAATGTATAGACTCTATCAAGGCTTTTAACAACCTCTTTCATAGAGTCTTCATTATAATCTATAGGGCTTCTATAATGCTTGGATAAAAGAAAAAACCTTATAACTTCGGCAGGATACTTTGCTAAGACTTCCTTGATCATTGTAAAATTGCCCAGGGATTTTGACATTTTTTCATTATTGATATCCACAAATCCATTGTGCATCCAGTATTTAACAAACTGTCTGTCATAAAGGGCTTCAGACTGCGCGATTTCATTTTCATGGTGGGGAAATATTAAGTCTTTACCTCCACCATGAATATCAAAAGGCATGTTTAAATATTCATAACTCATAGCTGAACATTCAATATGCCAGCCTGGCCTGCCTTTTCCCCATGGACTCTCCCAAAAAGGCTCACCCTCTTTTGCAGGCTTCCATAGTGTAAAATCAAAAGGGCTTTTCTTGTTTTTATCAACCGCAATCCTCGCGCCTGCTTTCATGTCTTCTATATTTCTATTAGAAAGTTTGCCATATTCTTTAAAAGATTCAATGGAAAAATATACATCGCCTCCTTCAACATAATATGCTTTGCCTTTTTCAATCAGTTTTTCAATAAATTTAATTATATGATCAATATGCTCGGTTGCCTTTGGCTCAACATCAGGTCTTAATACATTTAAAGCATCCATTTCATTGTGGAATTCTTTAATATATTTTTCTGTAATTATGGAGCATTCTTCTCCGATTTCATTGGATTTTCTAATTATCTTATCATCAACATCTGTAAAATTCCTTACATAAAGGACTTCATATCCAAGGTGCTTAAACCACCTGAAAACAATATCAAACACTACAACAGAACGTGCATGCCCAATATGGCTTGTATCATAAACAGTAGGACCGCAAACATACATACCGACCTTACCTTTATTTACAGGAACGAATCCTTCTTTTTCGCCTTTAAGTGTATTGTAAATTCTTAAACTCATAATTTTTTACCTTATCTTTTACCCTATCTATTATTTGTATTCTTTTGTTGTTTTTATTATTGTAACAGTCTGGCAAGCTATCCCCTCACCCTTTCCTATATAACCCAGCTTTTCAGTTGTTGTACCTTTAATATTAATTAATTCAGGATCTATATTCATCGCTTTTGCAATATTCTCTGCCATCTCTTGTTTATATGAACTTATTTTGGGGAGCTGCGCAATAATTGTACAATCAACATTACATACAGAAAATCCTTCATCCCAAAGCATGTTTGCACACTTTTCCAACAAAGTAAGGCTCGAGATCCCCTTAAATTGAGGATCAGTATCTGAAAAATGTTCTCCGATATCACCTAATCCAGCCGCACCAAGCAAAGCATCACACACAGAATGAACTAACACATCAGCATCTGAATGCCCGTCAAGCCCTTTTTCAAAAGGGATATTAACTGCGCCTAAAATAAGGTCTCTTCCCTTTACAAGCTTATGAACATCAAATCCTGAACCAATTTTAAAATTTGGACAATTCATATCGATTCAATCATTCCTTTTAATTATCCATGAACCTATGCCAAAAATCGACAAACACCTTACCTGAAATGGTAATATATAATAATCTTGTTAAAAATCAAATTAATAATATAGCCTAATTTTTTAATTGTTCTTTACCATCCAATGTATTTCTTACAGATTTTAAAAGGAAAGAGAGTTTGTAGGGTTTACCAAGATAACTTGCTGCTCCTGCTTCAAGTGCTTTTTGTACTTTTTCATCCTTTAAATAACTTGTGGTAATCATTATTATGGCAGCAGGATTAATTTTTAATAATTCTTTAAAGCACTTATATCCTCCCATGCCCGGCATACCAATATCAAGAAGGATCAAATCAACATCAGCACATTGCTTTGAATATATATCCAGAGCATCTTCCCCACTGGAGCAATCAATCACAGTGTATCCAAAATGGCCCAGAGCTTTTGAAGAAAATCCGCGGATTGAAGCTTCATCATCGATTATTAACACAGTTTCAGTACCACCTATAAGAGTTGTTGTATCATCCATTTCTTCAACAACCCATTCTTTCGCTTTATGTGCAGGTAAATATATTTTAAATATAGTTCCTTTACCAGGTTTACTCCTGCATGTAATATATCCCCTATGTTTTTTTACAATTCCGTATGCAGACGAAAGCCCTAATCCCGCTCCTTTTCCCACATCCTTGGTAGTGAAAAAAGGTTCAAAAATATGCCCGACCACCTCTTTTTCCATACCATATCCTGTATCTGAAACAGTAAGCAGCACATAATCACCAAGGGTAATTCCTATTAGATCGTGAATTCCCTCCTTACTTACCCTTACATTAGTAGTTTTCAAAATTAATTCCCCTCCTGATGGCATGGCGTCAGCAGCATTACTTCCAAGATTTAATAGCACTTGCTCTATCTGAACAGGGTCTGCTTGAATATTCCATAGATCTTCACTCAAATGCGTTCGTATTGTAATCATTTTTGGAATTGTTCTTGAAAGAATATTTGCTGCCTGCTTTACTTCACGATTAGGGTTTAAAATTTTTGTTTCGGTTTCAACTTTCCGGCTGAACAAAAGAAGCTGCCTTACAAGTTTAGCTGCTCGATCGGTGGCATCAAGAATAATTTGCAGGTTAGAATAATCAGGTCCATCCTTATCTTTACCCATAATTGTGATATCTGCATAACCATTTATAATCTGAAGGATATTATTAAAATCATGGGCAACGCCGCCGGCAAGAGTCCCTATTGCTTCCATCTTTCTTGCCTGTCGCAGCTGTTTTTCAAGTTTCTTGCTTCCGGTAATATCAGCAAGGTTAACGATTGTCCCAATGGGCTTATCTTCAGAATCTACCAGCACAGCAGCTTTGATAAGGACATCTATTATTTTACCATATTTCGTAATCCGCCTGGTTTCCAACTCCACAGGATTCCCTGTACTGAATAATCTATCTATCTGCTGTTTGCAAATTTTGTGCTGATCTTTGGGAACAAACGGGATACGCTTCCCTGCCAACTCTTCCATTGTCCAGCCAAAAACTTTAACAAACGCTGAATTGAAATATTGCGGGTATCCATCTACATTATAAACCACCATGGGATCCGGGCTTGCTTCAAAAAAGCTTTTAAGCTTTCTTTCGCTTTCACGCAGGATATTAACAGTTTCCTGAGATTTAAACAGGAGTTTATCAACTCCATCTAATAATAATACTATAACAAAAGTTATTATACTGTTTGAGATCATGAAATTTATCATCACAACCAACCATAATTTTAAATCATTTGCATCTTGTGATACGCCTGATGAAGAATCAGTGATTATTATTACAGTTATCAATAACAATAAAATAAAATTAAATGATAAAGCAACAATCGCAGCTCTCATTCCAAGAATTGCGCCCACAATTATGGATGCGCGAAAAAACCAGATATGTCCCGCACTGTTCAACCCAAAAAAATGCAAAAATGCTATGCCAAACAAATAAAACACAAAATATAAAATCCAGGTTCTATAGGCGATTGGCAGGCTGCGATGATATAATATAAAAACAGCAGAAAGCCATGCAATCATAAAAAGACCTGCACTCAGCCATTTCCCTCCTATATAACCTATAATCATTGTTGGAACCAGGAGGACAAACCCAAACACTATTATCAGAGCAATAATAATGAAAATAATTCTCTCACGCCATAAAGAGAGCGGAGCACTTGTCCAGACATATGAAGGCAGCCCTTTTTTTTCCAGGGATTTCCATATTTCTTTTATTTTATAGATCAGTTCCATATAAATTATTATTACGATATGGTTTTATATATAATTTATTGTGCGTATAAGTCCAACATTGTAAATAAGAATAAAGTATATATTGGTTTGGTGCTTAATAAAAGCTAATTTTATTATTCTTTAAAGATTTTATTCTTGCAAGAGAACAGATGTCATATCCTTTTGCCAGGAGCATTTCTCGTCCGGGTTGAAAACTTTTTTCGATTACAATACCAATGCCGGCAACATTTGCGCCTGCTTTTTCAACAAGTTTACAAAGCCCTAAAGCAGCGTTACCCCTCGCAAGGAAATCATCAACTATCAGAATATTCTCACCAAAATTTATAAACTCAGAAGATAGCGAAATATCATAAGCAATATTTTTGGTAAAAGAGACAACTTTAGTTGACAGAACCTCTCCCGACATTGTATTTGGCTTCTTTTTTTTAGCAAACACAAAAGGTTTTTGAAAAAATTTTGCGGTTGCCATACCAATTGCTATGCCTGAAGCTTCAATAGTCAATACTCTGTCAACATTCTTTTCTTTAAAATAATGAAAAAATTCTTCTCCTATTGCCTCCATTAAATCATAATCTATCTGATGGTTGAGAAATGAGTCCACTTTTAATATGGATTCTGAAATAATCTGTGCTCTGGTTTTAATTATTCTTTGCAATTTTTTCATAAGATATAAAATATCTCATAAGATATGATCCTTTTCAAGTATGAATCCATAGAAAACAATTTTTGAACTTGAATTTTAATGAAAAAACAATTACTTATTATTACAAATATAAATTACAGAAAACTATAATTTGGGGAGACGTTATGTACCTTGTGACAGCAGAAGAAATTCAAAAAATGGATGGGGAGACCATTGACTCCTTTGGCATCCCGGGCAGAACCCTCATGGAAAGCGCCGGAAGAGGAGCATATACCATGCTTGTACAAACATTCCCTGATATATTTTCAAAAAACGTAGGTGTAATAGCAGGGAGAGGAAACAATGGAGGGGATGCTTTTGTTGTTGCAAGATACCTCATGGAAAAAAATATTCGCACCAATATTTTCATCCTTTGTTCAAAAAATAAAATAACAGGAGATGCAAAGGCTAATCTTGATCTTGTTGAAAAACTTATAGAAGAGAAACTGATAACGAATAACAATAACTCTTCTATAACAGAAATTACTGATCTTGATACTTTTAAGCAGAACAGATCTAAACTGCTTCATCATGATATTTTTGTTGACGGTATTCTTGGCACAGGGCTTAACTCTGATGTAAGAGGATTTTTTAAAAATGTCATTGAAGCTCTTAATCAAAGCAAAAGTCCAATATTCAGCATTGATATCCCGTCAGGGCTTAATGCTGATACAGGTAAACCATGGGGCATATCCATTAATGCAACTGCAACTGCCACATTTGCCCATCCTAAGATAGGGCACCTGCTCCATCCGGGAGATAAACATACAGGCGAACTCGAAGTTGTAGATATCGGTATCCCTAAATTCATCACTGAAAAATTCAATCCAAAATTAAATCTTTTAGAAGAAAAAGATATTAAACTATTATTCCAACCCAGACATTCAGAATCCCACAAAGGAAACTTTGGTCATTTGTTAATACTTGCAGGATCACCGGGGAAAACAGGTGCAGCAGCACTTGCTACAAATGCTGCCATGAGATGCGGAACAGGCCTTGTCACTCTTGGTATTCCCCAAAGCCTTAACGCAACTGTAGAACCACAGGTAACAGAAGCGATGACGTGCCCTTTACCGGATGAGGGGCAAGGGATCTTAATTGAATCAGCATTTAAAACAATAATTGAGACTGCCAAAGATAAAAATGCCATTGCAATTGGACCTGGCATTGGGACAGACAAAAGTACGAAAAAGCTCATTGAAAAACTTATTAAAACATTAGATATTCCCATAATAATGGATGCCGACTGTCTTAATTTAATTGCTGAAAACCCACAAATATTAAAAAAAGCAAAATCTGATATTACCCTGACACCACACCCGGGAGAGATGGCAAGGCTTGCTTCGACTACAACCGAAGAAATCCAGAGCAACAGGTTAGAATCTGCCAGAAATTTTGCTGATGAATTTAGTATAACAATTGTTCTCAAAGGCGCCAACACTATAATATCCCTTTCTGATAAAAAAGCTTTCCTTTGCCCTGTAGGAAACCCAGGCATGGCATCCGGAGGAATGGGCGATGTTTTAACCGGCATGATTGCGGGTTTTAAAGCCCAGGGCTTTTCGTCTGAACATGCATCAATCACAGGTGCCTATATCCATGGTTTATGTGGAGATATGCTTGCAGAATCCATGGGCACATTTGGATTTCTAGCCTCGGACATGATTAAAACAATTCCAGAGACAATAGCTCAGATGATACATAAGGACTTTACGTAAAAACTTATTATGGAAAAAGAATTCATTTTAAAAACTGATAAAGATACTAAAAAGGCAGGACAAAAAATTGGGAGCCTTATATCTTCAAAAATTTGTATTTTTCTCAGCGGCGATCTTGGATCCGGCAAAACAACATTTACCCAGGGGCTTGCAAAAGGACTTGGAATCTCTGAAGAATATTATATTACAAGCCCTACATATAGCATTATTAATGAATATCCCGGGGCACTGACATTGTATCATATTGACCTTTACAGGATAGCAGATGTTTTAGACCTTGATTCTACAGGCATAGGTGAAATCATGGATCAGGAAAACGCAGTTATTGCTGTTGAATGGCCTGAATTATTAATTAAAGATTCTTATTCCTGTGATTTAAAAATAAATTTTTCCCTGTATGAAAACTTTTCAAGAAAAATATCAATACTTGCATCTGGACGTATGGGCTCAAATCTGTTAGAAAAACTCTTGTTGTAATTTTTATGACCTTATTAAAACCGAAGGAGTCTATATGGGACTGAGGGTTCAAAAATTCGGAGGCACTTCTGTTGCAGACATTTCACATATCAGGAATGTAGCTGAAATAGTAATTGAAGCATATGACAGTGGTGATGACGTTGTTGTTGTTTTATCTGCCATGGCAGGAGTTACTGACAACCTGATTTCCATGGCAACAGAAGCAAGCAAAGAGCCAGACAAGAGAGAACTTGATGTTTTGCTCGCCACAGGGGAGCAGACCACAGCAGCTATCTTAGCTATTATTATTAAATCAATGGGTTACAAAGCAATTTCACTTCTTGGCTTCCAGGCAGGTATTTTAACTGATACCTCCTCTGGCAAAGCACGTATTATTGACATTGAAGCCAAAAGAATGAAAAAACTAATAAAAAATCGGCACATTATTGTAGTTGCAGGATTTCAGGGGCACAATATTAACGGAGATATAACAACTTTAGGGCGTGGAGGCTCAGATACGACTGCCGTAGCAATTGCTTCCGCTCTTAAAGCTGATGTATGTGAGATATTTACTGATGTTGATGGAGTATATACTACTGATCCAAGAATTTGCAGCAAGGCTAAAAAAATTGACAGGATATCCTATGAAGAAATGCTCGAGATGGCAATACTTGGTGCTAAGGTGCTCCAAATTCGTTCTGTGGAATTTGCAAAAAAATATAATGTACCGCTTCATGTCAGATCATCATTCAACAAAGAGGAGGGAACGATGGTAATAAACGAAACAAATGATATGGAAAGTGTGGTTGTAGCAGGAGTTACCTGTGATATGAACGAAGCAAGAATTACTTTAAAACACGTTCCTGATTAACCCGGGATTTCTGCAAAAATATTTACACCCCTGGCAAAAGAAAAAATTTCTGTAGATATGATAATCCAGAATACCAGAGTAGGCGGTGAAACGGATCTTTCCTTCACAGTTACAAAAAATGATTTTGAAAAAGCTTTTGAGATATCAAAACTTGTAGCAAAAGATATTGGAGCAGGAGGGGTACTTAGTGCTGATGAAGAAATTGCTAAAGTTTCTGTTATAGGGCTTGGCATGCAAAGCCACTCAGGCGTTGCTGCAACAATGTTTCAAACTCTTGCAGATGAGAATATAAATATAAGACTTATCAGCACCTCGGAAATAAGAATTTCATGCATAATCAAGGCAAAATATGCTGAACTTGCTGTCAGAACACTCCATACAGCTTTTGGACTTGATAAAGAAGATTAGAGGAATATTCAAAGGGCTTTTTCGATTTCATCTACAATCTTTTGGGCTGCCTTTACAGGATCGTTGGCCTCTCTTATTGGTCTTCCCACAACAATCAGGTCAGAACCTGATTTTACAGCCATACCCGGTGTTGTAATACGCTTTTGATCATCATTGTCAGGGCTGCTCCAACCGGGTCTGATACCAGGAGTGACGCATAAAAAGTTTTTACCAAACTCTGACTTTATCTTTTCAACCTCTTTGCCTGAGCATATAATGCCGGCACATCCAGCCTGGTGTGCCATTTGAGCTCTTTTCAGTACTAAAGAATTGACATCATCACAATATCCATCTTTAAACCCAGCCATCTTAAGATCATCTGTATCATTGTCAGTCAAAAGAGTAACTCCAAGCACTTGAGTCTGCCCTGCCCCACCCAGAGCAGCCATTTCAAGCATTTTTAAAGAAGAACAATGAACAGTAATCATATCCACGCCAAGGCTGACCGCACTAAGCATAGCTTTTTGTACAGTTACAGAAATATCATGCAGTTTTAAATCAAGGAAAATCCGAGCATTAGTCATTTTCTTAATTGAACGTATAACATCAGGGCCTTCTTTAATAAAAAGCTCAAGCCCTATTTTAAACACGCCCACCTTACCATCCAAAAGTTTTACATATTTAAAAGCTTCTTTTTTTGAATCAAAATCAAGCGGGAAAACAATATAGTCTTTACCTTTTTTCATAGCTGCTAATCTTCCTTATGAGTTTAGTGATTGTTACATTAGACAATTTATCAGGTTTTTTCAATACCATTATTCACTGATTCAGTTATAGAAAAAATTCCGTGAACTTAAATAATGGAATCAGGTTTCAAATTATTTACCATGTTTATAGATTCCCCATAAGAATAATATGACACAGGAAATTGCTGGTATTACCAAATTAAGGTTGAAAGAACATGGCAAATAGTGTTAAAAATAAAGGTTGTATGCTTAATTTAAATTACTTAAACTAAAACTTAAATATAATTTAATATACTATGAATAATAAATTTGAACATATACCGGCAGGAAACTTTAAGGCCAATAAAGCTGAACCTGTCATTTATCAGGCTTTTCTTGGCACTTGTGTCGGGGTCGCACTTTATGACAGGGCAGCACGAGTTGGCGGAATGATACATATAATCCTGCCTGAACCACCATCGGCATCGAGTGTGGATTTCCCTGAAAAATACGCATCAACCGGATTGCCTATTCTGATAAATCAAGTGATTGATCTTGGTGCATCCCGGGATAATATTATTGCCACAATTGCTGGTGGAGCACTTGTGGGGCCTGTAAGCAATATTGATATTAACCTTGATATTGGTGGCAGATCCGCAGATATAGCCCAGGCGATTTTGAAAGCAAATAAAATAAAAATTGATAAATCTGAAACCGGTGGCTTTTTCATGTCCACTCTTAATCTGAACATGAGAAATGGTGAGACCTTAATTGAGCCAACATGGCAGCAACAGGAAAAAGTTGTAAAAGCAGACCATGCATATTCCCCTCCGACAATTGAAGATATTAAAAATACAATCGAGGCATTGCAGCCAATCCCCCAGACCGCTTTAAAAATTTTAAGAATGGTGCAGTCATCTGATTATAGTGCTAATGACATTGTAGAAGAGCTTGCAACGGATCAGGTGTTAAGCGGGCAAACTTTAAAAATGTGCAATTCAGTTATGTTTACAGGAACTCATAAAATAGAGACGCTAAAAGATGCTGTTCTTCTTTTGGGAGAAAGTTTTTTACTTAAATCATTAATTACAGCAGCTGTTGATACTTACTACAATCAAAATGAATCATCTGGTTATTCTCTATGTAAAGGCGGACTTTTTTTCCATGCAGTGAGTACTGCTTTTGCTGCTGAAAAAATTGCACAACTCACGGGCAAAGTAAACCCGAGCCTTGCTAATACTGCAGGCCTCCTCCACGACATTGGGAAAGTTGTCCTTGACCAGCACCTTTCAGACAGTTATCCACTTTTTTTTAGAAATTTAAAAACTAAAAACGCGCTTGAAACTGAAAAAAAAGTTATTGGTTTAACCCATTGTGATACTGGCAAATACCTTGCTAAAAAGTGGAATTTTTCTGATTCGCTTTCTGATGTGGTTGGATTCCACCATTCCCCTGAAAAAGTAAAAACCAACAAAGAAATTGTCAGTATTGTGTTCCTTGCAGACCTTTTAATGTCAAGGTTCAACACAGGCTTAGAACTTGAAAAGATGCCAACAGATCAACTTAAATCAGTCCTTGACCTGCTCGGTTTATCTTTTTCAGATTTGCCCCAACTCATAGACTCCATACCAATTAGCTTATTTAATAAGAATAGATTTATGGAGACAGTCTAGGAATATAAAAATGGAACACAATAAAAACCAAAATCTTTTAAGAAAACTTCCCGGAGTAGATCATCTTCTGGAACTTATAAAAAAAGATACCAGCTTTAAACAACTACCCTTAAACGTATGTAAGTCATCAATCAGATATGCACTTGAAAATATCAGGACAAACATTCTTAATGAAAAAAAAGTTGACCTGTCTGATAAGACAATACTGGCAACTGTTTTTAAACATGCTAACAACGATATTAAAAACAATCTTATTGGTGTAATAAATGCTACAGGAGTTGTCCTTCATACAAACCTCGGGAGATCTCTGTTGTGCAAAGAAGCACTGAAAAATATTACAGATATTTCATCAGGCTATTCAAATCTGGAATACAATATTGACAAAGGAACCCGGGGGATCAGATATTCTGCTGTTGAAGACCTGCTTTGTGAACTTACAGGTGCTGAAGCGGCCCTGGTTGTAAACAACAATGCAGGAGCAGTATTGCTATCACTCAATTCTCTTGCTGAGAACAAAGAAGTTATAGTTTCACGAGGAGAACTTGTTGAAATCGGCGGCGCTTTCAGAATTCCTGATGTTATGACAAAAAGCAATGCAATACTCAAAGAGGTCGGCACAACTAACAGGACCCATGCCCGGGATTATACAATGGCGATTAGTGACAATACCGGACTTTTCCTAAAAGTCCATACAAGTAATTACCAAATAGAGGGCTTTACTTCAAGCGTGCCTGTTGCTGATCTTGTGACTATTGGCAAAAAACATGGTATTCCTGTGATGGAAGACCTTGGTAGCGGCATGCTCATAGATTTCTCCAAATATGGGCTTGGATCTGAGCCTACAATTAGAGACAGTGTAAAATCAGGCGCTGATGTCATCTCATTCAGCGGGGATAAATTGCTTGGAGGCCCTCAGGCAGGCATTATTCTTGGAAAAAAAGATATCATTAATATTATTAAAAATAATCCTCTAACAAGAGCTTTAAGGATAGACAAACTGACTCTGGCAGCTCTGGAATCAACATTGAGATTATACAGGGATGAAGAAAATGTAATTAAAAAAATCCCGACACTTAGAATGCTTACAGATTCATATACTAATATAAAAAAAAGAGCTTCAACCATTTTGAAAAGACTTGAGCCTGTCTTACCAAAACATGTTGAGATTAAACTTGCAGACTTATCTTCCCGCCCGGGAGGTGGTGCTTTCCCTTCTTTAACTCTTCCAAGCAGCTGTATCACTATTAAATCTGCAAAAATATCAGCTGTGGAGCTTGAAAAAAAACTCAGAAAAAATGACACTCCAGTAATAGGAAGAATAGAAGATAATTGCTTTGTTATTGACCCAAGAACAATACAAAAAGGTGAAGAAAAAATTATTTGTAAAACCCTTATTAAAATTTTAAACTGAAGATTACACCATGAATCTAATAGAAAATAAATTTACATCAAAGGAAGTTGATTTCCTCAAAAAAAACTCCAAAGATGAGGTGAAAGAAATCACGCCTCCTGAATTTTACCTTTCTGATATTCTTCAAAACGAAACAAAAGAAATAAATTCATTCAAAAAACGCCTGCAATCAACTCAACTGATTGAAGATAAATTTATATGCCTGATTTTCAAAATATCCTCTATAAAGGGGTCTCCCATAAAAGAAAAAAAGAGTGAGGATATAGATGCTTTGTTTGAAAAATCATTTCATACTCTCCTGCAGCAAGACAGAGGAATTTGGCAAAGAATAGATAAAAATATTTATGCCCTTGCTTTCTGGGACTATGATAATAAAAACAAAGCTAAAAGTATTTTAAAATCCCTTACAGAAAAAATGTCCACTGCCATGGATATAAATATCTGTGTTGGAGCATCGTGGTTTCCATCTAAAGATTGTTCAAAATTTGACTCTTTTGACAATGCGGTAAAAGCTCTTGATCATGCAGCTTTTTTCGGTGAAAACTCCTTTATGTTTTTTGATGCCATTTCCATTCATATTTACGGTGACAGACTATACCAACTTGGACATATTGAAGAAGCATCAATTGAATATCAAAAAGGACTGGAACTTGACGAAACAAACATTATCCTTATTAACAGTCTTGGGGTATGTTACGGGCTTATAGATATGCTTGACAAAGCAAAAGATGAATTCAAAAAAGTATTGCGTATCAGTTCAAACGAAATTATGTCCATTTACAATCTTGGCCTTGTCTATGATTTAACCAATGAAAATAAAAAAGCTATACAATATCTTAAAAAAGCAAATAGTATTGATAATAATATCTTTGAAATTGAGCTTCTTCTAGGGAGAATGCTTTATAAAACCGATGAGCCAAAAAGAGCACTGTATCACTTAAAAAAAGCCCTGAAACTTAAAAGCGAATCAGCATCGGCCTTAAGAATCACGGGAGAAATCTTGTTAGAACAAAACAAGCTCCCGGAAGCTGTTTCAAATTTCAGCAAAGCTATCAAACTCAACCCTTCAGATTCAATATCGCTTTCCGGGCTTGCAAAAGCTTATGAAATTCAAAATAAAAATATCGATATCGCACTCTCTTTTGCAAAAAAAAGTGTAAAGCTTGACCCAGACAACCCGATTTTCAAAACCAGGCTTACAGAGATTTATATAAAAAAAGAATTAAATCAGGCATCTTGTCAAACTCAAAATGATCAAAAAATAAAATCAGCATAATTTTACAGATACAATAAACTATATAATAATCAGGTGTAAGCAATATGGATGAACTTATCAAACAAATCTTAAATGAGAGTATTCAAGCTAAACAATATTTTGTTTTAACCAATCTTGAATTGATTAACAAAGCAGCAATAGAAATTGTAAAAACTCTGAATGCCGGCAATAAAATACTTCTCTTTGGTAATGGAGGGAGTGCAGCAGACTGCCAGCACATTGCGGCTGAATTCATTAACCGCTTTCAAATTGAACGCCGCCCTCTTGCAGCAATTTCCCTGACAACTGATACTTCTGTTATTACAAGCATTGGCAATGATTACTCTTTTGATGATATTTTCACAAAACAGATTCAGGCTATTGGGAAAAAAGGAGATATTGCACTTGGTATCAGTACAAGCGGAAGCTCGCCTAATGTTATCAATGGAGTAAAAGAAGCAAAAGCAATGGGACTGACCATAATGGGCTTCTCAGGAGCAAAAGGAGAGCTTAAACACCTTTCTGATTTTTCTTTCTGCGTAAACTCAAAAACCACTGCAAGAATCCAGGAAGTTCATATTCTGATAGCGCATATGCTGTGTGATCTTTCTGAAAGGATGATTTTCAATGATTGATTCAAATAAACCTCTTAACATTGATAATGTTAAAACATATTCCATCCATGACAGGAAAAGCCTTGTAACTATTGATAATTTTGCAACCCCCTGTGAAAAAAATCAAAGTTTTTCAAACTTTCTGAATAGTCTGCCCGCAATCCTTGCCGGTAATGACTTGAAAAATATTATTACTGCCATATCAAAAGCGGCTATAAATAAAAAAACAATATGCTTTGGCCTGGGAGGGCATGTTATTAAGGTTGGCTTGAATCCGATTTTAATTGATCTTATGAAAAGAAAAGCAATAACAATGCTTGCCATGAACGGATCCGGAATAATCCATGATTTTGAAATTGCAATGACCGGTAAAACGTCTGAAGATGTAGCAGCCTCCCTTGATCAAGGCCAATTTGGCATGGCAAAAGAGACATCTGAGTTTCTAAATATTGCTATCAATAATGCAGAAAAAGAATCCAAGGGACTTGGCCGATCAGTTGGAGAACTTATCAATAGAGAAGACCTGCCATTTAAAGAAAAAAGTCTTTTAGCACAAGGCGCTGAACTTAATATCCCTGTAACTGTACATGTTGCCATTGGAACCGATATTATTCATATGCACCCGGGATTTAATGCTGCTGCCTGCGGTAAAGCATCACACCATGATTTTAAAGTATTTGCATCAAATATTGCAAATCTTGAACAAGGAGTGTTTATTAATGCAGGGTCAGCTGTTATTTTGCCTGAAGTTTTTTTAAAGGCTTTAACACTTGTACGAAATCTTTCCTATTCACCAAACAATTTTACAACTGTAAACCTTGATTTTATACGCCATTACAGACCAATGGCCAATGTTGTTAACAGACCGACCCAATCCGGTGGCAAAGGATACAGCCTTGTAGGGCATCATGAAATATTAATTCCACTGATTGCAGCAGGTGTAATAGAAAAGATATTAACTTAAATAATCCACGCCGTTTTTAAAAATCTTGATGCCCTGAGTAAGATTGTCTGAGTCAAGGCTATGGGCAAAATCTTTAGTTTCTTCTTTTACTTCCCTTTTTCTTAAAGACTTTTCCCGTGTCCAGTCCGGGTGGTTTGTGAAATGGTTATAAGCTTCAGGATGAGGCATAAGACCGAATATTCTTCCTGTGGGGTCACAGATCCCAGCAATATCTGCAATCGATCCATTGGGATTTAATGGAAATTTATTATTTGCCAAAGCACCATCTCTATCAGCATATTGCAAAACTACCTGATTATTTGCTAATAATTTATCTATAATAGCTTGATCGGCAATAAATTTTCCTTCGCCATGCCTGATGGGATAATCAGCCATGTCAATTCCTTTTGTAAAAACACATGAAGATTCTTTATTAAAGGAAAGATGAACCCATTGGTCCCTGAAGTTTCCACAGTCATTCCATGTTATGGAAACTGACCTGTCAGTGTAATCACTATCAAACCCGGGAAGAAGACCAAGGTTCACAAGGGTTTGGAATCCATTACAAATGCCGATGATAAGCCTGTCTTTTTCAATAAAGGATAAAAGTTTATCTCCAATATGATTACTGAATTTTAAGGCCTGAATAACACCTGCTCCATGGTCATCTCCCCAACTAAAGCCGCCACCTAAAGCAAGTATTTGAAAATCATCAAGGTCAATTTTGCCGTTAATCAGAGAATTAATATGGACTCTATGGGGTTCGGCTCCGGCAAGCTCTAAAGCAAAGGCAGTTTCCACATCACAATTAAGTCCAAATCCTGTAAGCACCAGCGCTTTTATCTTTGTCATATCATATCTCCAAACTTTTCCGTAAATGCGATCTCAAGTTTGTCAATTGCAATATCTGTAAGCTTATTCTTATTGCAACCATTTATTACTAAATTCTTATGTTCATCAGTAACTGAGCCTGCATATGAACACGGAAGACCTTTAAAAAGCTTTTCAAAAACACTTTGATTCTCAGGCGCTATTGTAATAATAAATCTTCCGGCTGATTCAGAAAATAAAATTCTATCATTTCTTAAAGCCCCTTTTTCATCACTTGTTGGAATTTTTCCTAGATCAAATTCTATTCCCAATTCACATGAAAGTGCTGTAAGAGCTAAATGTACAGCAAGCCCACCTCTTGCGACAGCATGGCAGGATTCAATGATTTCGTTATCAATTGCTTTTTCAAGAATTTTATATATCTGATTAAATTGATCAATGTTCACTTCTGGTAAATTTAAACC
Source organism: Desulfobacteraceae bacterium (assembly GCA_021107575.1). Taxonomy (GTDB): domain Bacteria; phylum Desulfobacterota; class Desulfobacteria; order Desulfobacterales; family Desulfobacteraceae; genus JAIOSM01. Next base: position 23,442 of record JAIOSM010000210.1, read on the forward strand.
AATTTCATTAAAAGACTGATAATATTCTGAAGCACCAAGTTCGTTTTTTGTTATTCCAAGAATATAAATAAGATCTCCGGGCATTTTGGGATCCATGGTAATACATTTTGTTATATCATCTACTCTTCCTGTTGCTGAAAACTGTATGGTTTCAAGAGCTGAAACTTTTATTGTCTCGCCATATTCTCCTGCAAGGTGTCCATCAACATACATACTGTCTTTGCCGGATAAAAGAGGGATTCCATATCCCATACAAACATCTTTTAAAGCCCTGCAAGATCTTACAAGCTGTGCCGCTTTAAATTTTCCATCAGGATTCTTTTCCGGATCAAATTGAATGTTTGGCCAGCAAAAATTATCTACACCGCCAATATGTTTAAGACTTCCTCCCACAGCAATGATACGTCTGACAGCTTCATCAATTGTACATGTCATCATACCATAGGCATCAATTTGAGA
>JAIOSM010000353.1 GCA_021107575.1 Desulfobacteraceae bacterium
ACCGCACAGCGAAGGAACATATAATAGCCTGTAAGTTTGCTGCTTTGGTTCTATCTTTCTTTCTAAATCAGGATCATATACATTTTTTTATGATATATCAGTTAAAACATCCGTAAGTTATATGTCAGAGAAGATCATATATATAAGTAATAGAATACTCAGAAAAGATTTTCTCAATTAAAAAATTGACATAGGGGGCTATCTTTAGCTTAAATCTGATACTACGGTTAGGTGGCAATGGATGAGATGTTGTTGAAATATATCTATATGAGGTATTTATATGAACGGTAAATTGATTAGAAGTGAAAAATTTCTTGAATTTGATTTAGAAAATAAAAAATTGTTCATAGTTAAAGATCATGCTACTGCACTAATAACTTGGAAAAAAGCATGTGATGATGACTTGATTGATAAAGATGCGATCCTTTTTCACATAGATCAACATACAGACTTTTATTTCGATGAAAAAAATCGAGATAAATCTAAAATTATTCTAGAAATGAAGGATAAAGAACTCATTGATTTTGTCATTAATGATTTGTGTCCCAATAATGATGAATTTATTGTTAATGCGATGATTTCAGGTTTAATAAAAGATGGAATATCCATTTATTTTAATGAAGGTACTGACTATGGTGAATTAGTTAGTGGGAACTACTCTACAACAAATAAAATGAGATTTGTATACAATGAAATAGAGCACAATTTTTATCTTCATGATACAGAAGATATTGCTGATGTTTGTGGATATAACTATTTGATTGGAAATACACATGTTCATCAGGATATTAATGAACTTTTTTTAAAAAATGACAATTTTATTCTTGATATAGATCTTGATTTTTTCACTTATGGGCGTCAATTTATATATTCAAAACATCCAAAAGATATTAAGAGGCAAATAACGTCGGATTCTTTTCAAAAAATATATAATAAATCTAAAATTATTTCAATTGCTTTAGAGCCAAAAAATTGTGGGGGAATTAAAAATTGTCTAGAAATACTTTCTATTTTGAATCATCACTGGTTTATACCTAAAAATTTGGATTTATTCGATGAAACGAAAAGATTTTTAGAAAATATATAATTTCCGAGCATCCTCACGGGTGCCCTGGACAGAGCGAAGCGAAAGTCCAAGGTGCGTTGACTTCGTGAATCTATCAGGATGGACACGGATGTCTGGGTTGGGTTGAACTATTAATACAGGTGAATAGTGAAAAGGGGCATGTAATGATCGAAGTTCGTCTAGAAGGTTAAAACCAAGTGTTACTTGCCTTTTCGACTAAGGTGATGATAGAATGAATGAAGAGAATAAAGAATTAAACGAACTAGAATTTGATGAACCATTAGAAGAAGTAATCGAAGAAGAAGAAATAACTTCAATAACGCGAAGGGTCTATGCAGATCAGGGAGACCCTGAAATAGAATCGCTTTATGGAAAATACAAAAGGGGAAAATTAATAATACAACCAGATTTTCAACGACATTTTGTATGGGATGCAGCAAAGTCAAGCAGGCTGATAGAATCAGCACTATTAGACATACCTCTTCCTGTAATATACTTATCTGAAGAGGAGGACGGAAAAGAATATGTTATAGACGGACAACAGCGATTGACTGCCTTTTTCTCATACATAGATGGGCAATTTCCAGATGGGAGGGTTTTTAAGCTGACCGGGATGGAGGTATTTCCAGAACTCAAAAGAAACTTGTTTAGAAAGATAGACGATGATCTACAAGATAAAATAAGGTATTGTAAAATCCGCACTATAACTTTTAGAAGAGAGTCCGAATCAGATCTGAAATATAAGGTATTTGAAAGGTTGAATACTGGAGCTGTGTCCCTGAATAAGCAAGAATTGCGAAATTGTGTTTATAGAGGGTCATACAATGAATTGTTGAAAAAGCTTTCTGGAAATGATGATTTTAGGCATCTATTAGGACTTAAAAACCCAGATAAAAGGATGAAAGATGTTGAACTTGTTCTTAGGTTTGCAGCCTTTTATCACTCTACTTACTTAAATTATAAACCTCCGATAAGAAGGCTCCTTGATAATGATATGAAGAAATATCAATTTATCTCAGAAGCAGACTCCTTAGAACTAAAAAACGCCTTTAAGAATTCGGTTACGATAATAAAATCTCTTTTGGACACTCACGCCTTTAAGAGATTTTATATAGGAGATGAAAAGAACCCAAATGGATATTGGGAGGTAAAAAAATTTAATGCGTCTTTATATGATATTTTAATGTATTCTTTCGCGAAAGAAGATAAAAACAAAATTTACCAGAATCTCGATTCAATTCGTGAAGTTTTGCTACATCTAATGACCAACGATCAGGAGTTCATAGATGCTATTGAGATTTCCACAAGTACAATTCAGGCAGTAACAAAACGATTTGATAAGTGGAGACTAACACTCCAAAACATAGTTGGTATTGCACAAAAGGAGCCTCGATGCTTTTCTTTTAAATTAAAGCAAGAGTTATACGATGATGACCCAAGTTGCTCAATTTGTGGTCAAAAGATTCAGAATATCGACGATGCTGCAATTGATCATATTAAGCAATACTGGATGGGGGGTAAAACTATACCCGAAAATGCAAGATTAACTCATAGGTATTGTAATTGGACAAGATCAAGAAATGATTGATACTGTAATTATTTTCATGTTTATATTATTTTGTATCGGTTATGTTCTTCTGTCAATTTCAGCATATTCCTTCGCTAAAGGCATTAGAGATTTATCAAAAT
>JAIOSM010000084.1 GCA_021107575.1 Desulfobacteraceae bacterium
AAATCCTCGGCAACATTTGCATCCAGAGTGAACTCTATGCCTTGAGTCACAGCCTTACTTACATTCTCATAGTTGAAATCCCAGGGCGGAGGACCTGCTTTTGTAATAACATTTTCTATTAAGTTTTTAATATCATTTCGGAAATATGAAACTTTAGTTAAAACTTTGTCGGAAAGCTTGTATTCTCCCCCAAACTGATACCCGATTGATTCTTCCGGTTCCAAATTAGGATTAGCATGCATCAAATACGGCCCCATTCTCCAACCATCACCATAAAGTTTAGTTAAGCTAGGACCTCTAAAAGCTGTTCCCACAGAAGTTCTTAATTTAAAATCTTCTGTCACGTTATACAACATGCTTACTTTAGGATTTACTTGAGTCTCCCACATATCATGATCATCAATACGTGTTCCCAATACAAGAGTAAATGGCTCTAGATCAATTTCATCCTGAATAAAATAACTATTAGTCGTTTGACGAGCATTATAATCTTTACCCTTATCGTGTCGCTCTTCTCGCTTAAAGTGAAAACCTCCGGTCAACGTGTGGCGATCAAGGACCAAACGACTATAATTTATCTCACCTTCATAAGAATCATCATCCCAGTTTGAACTTTTACTTCCTGTCCAATGTTGATAATCAAACATGGAACCTCTTAGCGTTAATCTTGACAACTCATCTGGAGTCCACTCCCAGATTGTATTTAAACCTATCCTTTGCTGTTTCCTCTTATCTTCCTTCTGAAAATGCTCAGAATAATACGGCTTTATCGTGAGTGTTGACTCGGGAGTGATATTATAATCTAAGCTGCCATGAACGATATGTTCTCTATATCGATCGGCCATCCTGTGAAAAGCGTCAGATTTATCATACGTGTAATTGAGAATCCCTCCAAAATCCCCCAAAGATCCTCCAGTAGAGATAGAATGTTTCTGCGATCCTCTACTACCAACAGAATTCTCCAAAGAAACAAAAGACTTATCCGGAGATGATTTTGTAATTATATTAATAACGCCGCCAACAGCATCGCTTCCATAGAGGGATGAAGCAGGTCCCTTGACAACTTCTATCCGATCAATAATATCAATGGAAAACTGCTGTAAATCCGGTCCTGAATGCCCTCCAAAGAATTTCTGTCCATCAACAAGAACCAACGTATGATTGGCATTCATTCCCTGAATCAGAGCATGCCCTTTGTCGCCCCACATGCTGGAATTCTTGGTGACTCTGACCCCGGTCAAAAGCTCCAAAGCCTCCTGAACAGTCTTAACATTTCTCTTTTTAAAATCCTCTTGTGTAACAACATCAATAGACACCGGAACATCTCCCAAGGTGTACTCTGTTTTTGTTGGCGTAACAACAACCTGCCCCAGATAGAAGTCCTTTTCGACACCATCTGCATGGACATAACCAGCCAGCCCAACACAAAAAAGCATTGCAAAAATAACCTTTCTATTCATTTCTTCCTCCTGCTAACCTGTCGGGCACCTCTGGATGTCCAGTCGGCACCACGACGACTTATGTAATAAACAGCTCCGGATGTCCGGTCGCTATTTTAAAGTTCTTTAAATTCCTTAATTATAAATTCACATCATCACCTCCGTATATTTTGTGTTATAACTCAATTCATTCGCTCATATTAAGTCTCCAATCGCTTTTTACGTTTTATTAAAATCTGCAAACCGGTAAACATAACAATAATCGTCCCCAAGGCAACGACGGGATTATGCAATATATACCACTTTCCTATGAAGCTTCTAGCAAACCTGCCATTATGAATTTCAAAGAGAAAATGCCATAAAGAGAAGACGCTCTTTTCTTTAAAATGTCTCGGCATAATAAGGAATGGCTTGCCTGTTTCTACATCCAGCATGCCCTCATGATAATCAAGCACAAGAAAATCCTCACCGATTCTAATGCCTCCATTAATTTGATAAGGACCTGTTTTTCTAATACTAAATCTCTTTACGATCTCTTCTGAAAAATATTCCCGAAATTCATCATTTGAACGATCCCAAATAAAAAGACCGGAAAATGATCCAATGAGATATTCTCCACCTCCTAAATATTCAAAAAATGTCGACCCCATGGGATGGACAGGCAGCCGTTTAGGAATTTTCTTAAAGTTTTCAGAAAAATCCCATTTTCCCTCGTATAGCTTTCCTCCAGCAAACACTAAAATAGTTTCACGATCCTGATCTACCGCAACACTCTGGATAGAATCATTCCATGAATCATTTCTGGGAGGATTAGAATGAAAAATAGCATTTATCTCTTTTCCCGCAAGCAACATCACAAACGGTGGACGCATAAAGAAACCAGTTAAGGCTATGATAATAATGGGAATAAAGATAACAAGGCACCACTTAATATGATGCTTATGCAAAATTTTTAAAAAAGCCGCAAAGAAACCCGATGGCGAAAACTTGAATATTCTTTTCAAAGAAGGAAAAAATGTAATAAAAATCCCGCTCACACTAAAAAAGATTAGAAATAGGCCGGCGATATCCATAATTAATCTGCCTGGAAGGCCCAAAACCTTTCCACTGTGCAAATCAAAAACATAACCAATAAGAGACATATTATTCGTATTTTCA
>JAIOSM010000262.1 GCA_021107575.1 Desulfobacteraceae bacterium
ACAACAGCCTCTATGGAATTTTTAGTAAGGTTGATCAACATTTGTTCTATCAATGCTTCGTCAGCAATGAGTTCCAAATCTGCTGACACTTTGCTTTCAAATTTGATATGCTGCTCGTTGAATTTTTGCCAGTAAAACTTCTGTACTCTTTGAATTATCTTAACAACTTTGAATTTCGATAAATTGAGTTTCGGACGTTTAGTGATCTCTTTATACACTTCAATAAAATCAAGTAGTCCTTTCCCCCTTTCCTCAATAATCTCTGTGTTTATAGCAATATCTCTGATAATCTCATCACTTAGCTCGGATGCTTTTTTTACTGCCCCTTCCCTTTGGATATATCTTCTTGTTGTTTTTGATAGCGAAGTAATGGGTGTTATTGAGTTCACTAATTCATGATTCAAAACCCGGATTAATTTTTGCCAGGATTCCAACTCATTATGATCCAGTTCTCTTCTAATGTTTTGGAAAGAAATGATATGAATGGTATTAAGTCCTATGTTTAAAATAGTTTTTTTAATGGAGAGGTTTAAAAGTTCAGTATTCAAATTCAATTTTACCACCTGGGTTTTTTCATTTGCTGTACTTGTTATTATATTGTAAAAAGCAGGAAGTTTTCCTGCAAGTGTATTCATGAACTGAAAATTTTCGCAGTTCAGAATCTTAATCGCTTCAGGATTGAAAAGTTCAATTTTCCCTTTGTTATCAAAAGCAATGATCCCGATTTTAATATGATTAACGATAATGCTCAAGTAATGTGTTTTTTGCTCATTTTCAATCCTTACCTGTTGCAGTTCTTTATTGATCTGCTCAAATGAAATGTTTAGGCCCTTAAAACTTTTCATGATATGATCGCCCAGGTAGTTGACAGCAGTATCTTTTGATTGTATCCGTAATAGGAAGGCTGCCAGATTGGTATTGGTTTTATTAATGTATTTTATTAATGTAATAGTTTGAATGATGATTAATACAAGAGATATGGAACCGGCCATGATCTTATCTTCTTGACTTATAAAAAAAGACAGGAAAATCCCAGTGATAACGATCAGTATTATCCTTACAATAATGATGATATAGAATCGGTTAAAGCCCATATTTTTCAATCTTTAAATACAAGGTTGTACGTGAAATATTCAATTCATTCGCAGTTTTAGTTAGATTGCCATGGTGTTTGTCCAGAACTTTTCTAACAATAAATTTTTCAACATCAGCAAGTTTATTCGATGAGCCCGTATCCCATTCATTTGATGATTTTTTCTCAATCCTGAAATCTTCAGTTTTGAGGATGTCTGATTCGGCAAGGATCACAGCTTTTTCAATAGTGTGTTTTAGCTCACGAACATTACCTGGCCAACTGTGTTTTAGCAGTGTTTTGATGCCTGAACTACTGAGCTTCATTTCGCTTTTATTGTATTTTTTAATATATCTTTTAAGAAAAAAATCAGCAATAAGTAATATGTCGTCACCTCTTTCACGCAGAGGAGGTAGATTAATTATTATTGTATTTAACCTATATAGTAAATCCTCCCTAAACAATTCCTGGTCCACAAGTAAAAACGGATTTTTATTAGTAGCCGAAATCAAATGTATATCAACATTCACAGCCTTATTGGCTCCAACCGGAATGACTTTCATGTTTTGCAAAACTTGCAACAGTTTAGATTGCAGGTTCATTGAAAGATTAGTTATCTCATCCAGGAACAAAGTACCTCCGGATGCTGCTACAAACCTGCCCGTTCTATCAGCATTTGCATCAGTAAAGGCCCCTTTCCTGTGCCCGAACATTTCGCTTTCAAATAGGTTTTCGTTTATTGAGCCCAGATCAACACTAACAAATAACTCTTTCTTTCTACCAGAGAGTTTGTGAATCTCCCTTGCCACTAATTCTTTTCCAGTACCATTTTCGCCAAGTATTAATATATTCGCATCTGTTGCCGCTACTTTATGTATGGCCTTAAATACTTCAGTCATTTTTGGTGAAGATCCCAGAAATTCATCTGGGGCGCTCATTGAATTCTGAATCAATACTTCCCGATTTTCTTCAAGTTTTTTTACTTTCCTTTCCGATTCCCTAAGTTTAAAAGCGGCGTGTAAACTGGCAATCAGTTTATCAATATCCCAGGGTTTTGTTATGAAATCGTGAGCGCCTTCTTTAATCCCCTTCACAGCTGTATCCACATCACCATAAGCTGTTATCAGAAATACGAGTATATCAGGATTGCTTTCCCTGATTTTTCGTAGCCAGAATAATCCTTCATTGCCGGAATTGATCCCGGCCCTAAAATTCATATCCAGTAGAATAATGTCCCAATCTTTTTCGTCTAAGTAATTCGGAATTAAATTGGGGTTCCTGATTGTTTCGATTTCTTTAAATTCGTACTTTAACGATTGTTTTAAAGTAAGCAATATGCTTTCATTATCGTCAACTATCAGGATTTTTCCTTTGATGGTACTCATTATAATACAGTTTCTAAAAATACAAATTTATGAAAATTGTTCAGATGCCGAACACTAATTGTTCAGTATCTGAACAATTAACATGCTAACGTGTCTTGAATATTAATTAAGTATTTGAAAAAGAGAAACAAAGGAATTTTGGCATTTGTTTTGACTTTTATTTTGCATAACTCAAAAAATGTAAAAAATGTTCAAATCATATTTTAAAATTGCGCTACGGATTTTTACGAGAAATATCACTTTCTCCTTAATTAATCTTTTCGGATTGAGTATTGCTTTCGCCTTATTCATTCTCTTATCCTTATACATAACAAGCGAGCTATCCACCGACAAACATATTGAGAATGTTGAGAATATTTATTCCTTACATGA
>JAIOSM010000107.1 GCA_021107575.1 Desulfobacteraceae bacterium
CAGTTCATCATTTTATCACTCATTGCTGGTAGATAAAACAATCCAAAGCCTATCCTGTTATGCCTGAACAGATCAATTGTTTTTAATTTATTGCCCCGCAATGATGATAAAACGCTTATCTATGTATTCTTGAGTTTAAGTCATACTTAAAACTTCGGGATTCTTGTGATTTTATTATATATAAAATTTATCATTTTGTTTACAACCATATTTATCTTTGTTACTTGTTTATTGAAGAGTCATTATTAGGCAGGATTCGTAGTTAATTATATGTCAAAGATACTATTGAAAATTGGAAGGATTACATCACAACACATGATAATTGTTCGGTGATAATAATTTAACCATGACTAATAAACATAAATCTGCATCAAGGAACAAGAAACCGATCAGTATATTTCAAAGAGTTAAAAGCGCTACTGTTGCAATAGCCATGGTCCAGAAAGAAATGGTGAACATGCAAACAGAAGTACCTTATGAAATAATTGGTTCTGGTTTTTGTATTGATCCTTTGGGTATTGTAATTACTTGTCGGCATGTAATCGACGCGTTTATGTCAAAATCAATTGGTGAGCAGATATCAGAAGCAAAATCAAGATCTTCAATTTCAAAAAATGAAATAATTCCTATCTCCCCAGGTAGGACCGCTGTTCCATTTGCTCTTTTTTATGACACAACAGTTTCTAAAGGCCAACTAGTTGTATCTGCCGTTGGAGGTGGAAATATCATGGCACTTGAAGATTACGATATTGCTGTTATGTATCTGGGCTTACGTCCAGGAGGGAAAAAAAATATCCATTTTTAGAGGTTGAAGACTATAGCAATATTCAAGAGGGTAAAGATATTGGTATATGTGGTTTTCCACTAGGAAATATTCTCTATAAACAATTAGGTACTTTAACCAGCTCATTTACCAGAGGAATTGTTAGCTCTGTTATCCCTAGCCCAGATGTGCCACAAGAATATTTAAAAGGGTTTCAACTCAATGCAACCGCAACACATGGCAATAGTGGGGGACCTGTTTTTTCGATAGATTCTGGAAAAGTTTTTGGCATACTTTCAGCAGGCCCTACTAGTGCAGACGGCAACACCTTGCCGGGTATCGTTAAGGCGGAGCCGATATATCCCGTTTTGAAACCAAAAGTCATTGGTAGGGAAAAAAAATCAATGAATTGATGAGAAATCTCAGGAAATAGTAATGGAATCATCCGAATGAGTCTTCATTCAATACAGGTTTGGATGTAAAGCAATGCATCGGAGTTAAGTATTATCCTCATCTTGATAATCAAATACCATTCAGTCATTAAGAATACAAATTGTAACCTTGATGAAATTTCTTTTATCCTGCTTGAATATATAGGTGCTAACAAATACAAATTAATAATTATCCATAGAATTTAAAATTATCAAATCCCGGCTGTATTGCAGACAACCAGATACGGCGTGGGTTAAACTAATGCATCAGAATATGTTATTTGTTGGACTAAGATTTCTTATAACAAATATCCAGATGTAATATTTTATATTGACAATTATTCGTTATATGTGTAAGAAGCTTTATTATGAAATTTGGACAGGCAGAAAATGATATTCATAAAGTGCAGGCTGAAAACAGTCTTATTGCTTATTATTGGTGGTGGCGCTATTATTGGTTTTTCCGAAATACCTGCAGTCTGTTTTCTGTCTGATATAAAAGTTAGAGTGTTGTTAATAAAAGGGCTGCAGGTTAAATCTTCAGTCCTTCTCGTTTTTCGGGCTGGAGAATAAAATCTTCAGCCCTTTTTTAATTGCTCAAATAAGTATTTGATATTACTTAAATTGGTGCAAATGGAGGAAATAGTAATGCTGGTAGTAATGAAAATAGATGCAACTGAAACTAATATCAAAGCTGTGGTTGATGCTGCTGAAAAACGAGGTTATGTTGCACGTCCTATCCCCGGAGGAGACAGAGTTTCCGTTGGGATCTTGCATAATAATGGCTCAGTGGATACAAGCATGTTCTTAGGATTTGCTGATGTCAAAGAAGTTATTGCGGTGACAAAGCCATATAAGTTGGTCAGCCGTGAAGTAAAAAAAGAAAATACCCTTGTCAGGGTTGGTGATAATATTTTTGGTGATGGTTCGTTGCCTGTTATTGCAGGCCCTTGCGCCATTGAAAGCATGGAGCAGGCTATTGAAACAGCTAAAGCCGTAAAAGAAGCCGGGGCAGGGCTTTTCCGAGGCGGGGCATTTAAACCGAGAACCTCACCTTATTCATTCCAGGGCCTTGGAGAAGAAGGCCTTAAGATTCTTGCAAAAGTAAGGGAAGAAACAGGGCTGCCTGTAGTAACTGAAATTATGGATTGTGAGAATTGTGAGATGGTTGAAGAATATACCGATGTTTTGCAAATCGGGACTAGAAATATGCAGAATTACAGCCTTTTAAAACGCGCTGGTAAATCTAACAAACCTGTTCTTTTAAAAAGAGGAATGTCTGCAACACTTCAGGAATGGTTAATGGCTGCTGAATATATTATGGAAGAGGGGAATTTGAATGTAATCCTTTGTGAGAGAGGGATTAGAACATTTGTGAAACATTCCAGAAATACACTTGATCTTTCTGTGGTCAGGGCAGTAAAAAAAGAAAGCCATTTACCTGTTATTGTTGATCCAAGTCATGCAGCAGGTGTCAGAGATCAGGTTATCCCTCTTGCTTTAGCAGCAACTTGTGTCGGTGCTGATGGCCTTATGATTGAGGTCCACTATAAACCAGAAGAAGCCAGGAGTGATGGAGCCCAGTCTTTATATCCTGAACAGTTTAAAGAATGCATTAGCAAAGTTAAGACCATTCATTCTCTGATCTAATGATGAAAACTTTTTATATTAAGGGAATAACAGGTAACTCAAGTATTTATATTGCTGAAAGACTTCAGAATGTAAATAAGTATCTCCCTGATGTTAAAACTATTATTATAACTGATGAGATTGTCAAAAAATATTACTCAAATGATTTCCCTGATTGTCCTGTTATTACAATTTCTACTGGCGAATCCATTAAAACACTTGCAACTGTTGAATCAATTTACAGACAACTTATTGATTTAGCTTGCGACAGACAGACTTTTATACTTGCTATTGGCGGAGGTATTGTTTGTGATATTGCAGGGTTTGTTGCTTCGACATTCCAGAGAGGCTTAAGGTTCGGGTTTGTTTCAACTACTCTTTTAAGCCAGGTTGATGCAAGTGTGGGCGGGAAAAATGGTGTAAATTTTGATTCATATAAAAACATGGTAGGTGTGTTTATGCAGCCTGAATTTGTTATCTGTGATATTGATTTATTAAACACCTTGCCAAAAGAAGAAGTAGCCAATGGGTTTGCAGAAATTGTTAAACATGCCTTAATTAATGATTATTCAATGTTTGAATTTATTGAAAACAATAAAACACAGGCCTTAAGCCTTGATTCTCAAATCATTACAAAGCTTGTTACAGATTCCATCAGAATAAAATCCGGTATTGTCCAGAAGGATGAAAAAGAAGCAGGAAATTGAATCATATTCGGAACGGATAACATCTGTAATTAGTAAAATATCATCAAAATAGCCTTCAATTAATTTGTGATAATTGTAGGTGTGAACACTACCAGAGCCTATGAGTAAGAGTTTTTTCATCTTTCATTCACCCATTGTTTGTACATTTCATTTAGTTCCGGATTTTGTTCTAAATATTCTTTATCTAAATCACGTGTATCTCCTACCACCTTTGCCGGGTTTCCTTTAATAATAGAAAAATCAGGGTAGTCACCTTTGACATAGCTGTATGCTGAAACAATACATCCTTTACCAATTTTGGTGTTTGGCATTACTACAGAATACGGCCCGATAAAAGTATAACGGCCTATAATAATAGATCCTTTATTATATCCAATATGATCCTGAAAATTTGTATATTGTTTACCATAAAGCCGAATGGCCAGATGACTGGAATGTGAAGTTATATTGACAAAATTTGTAATCTGACAGCCTTCTTCAATGGTTATACCAAAACTAGCTTCTAAATAATTATAATGTCCAATGTAAACATTATCACCAATGTTGAGGGATTTTGGATGATCAATAAAAGTACTGCTGGCAATCCTGCTTGCTATTATTTTTTTTCCTTTCGAATCTTCAAATACAGGCAACATCCTTGATTGTGCCAACCTGGTAATCTTTTTTCCTAAACGAGTTTTCCAATTCATTGTAGAGCTAGTAATTATTGTTTGAGTTTGTATCAGCGATTTTATAA